>JBFMAE010000374.1:0-9630 GCA_040756085.1 Thermodesulfobacteriota bacterium
GAAAATATTGGAAGAAAGTCCGAACAGCATCCCTGCCCTCTTGAATCTGGGAGGGCTTTATTACCGCAGGGGGATGTTTGAAGTGGCCATCCCTTTCTATGAGAAAGTGATTCGTACGAATCCGAAACACTACCAGGGTCATTATTGGCTGGCGATGTGTTATTGGAAATTACAACGGTATCATGCGGCCATCAATACCCTGGAAGAGGTCATTGGATTCTTGCCCACCTTTAAAGATGCCCTCAATTTGATGGGTGATTGCTACGAACGGATTGGGGAAGGGGCGAAGGCCGAACACTGTTACCTCAAAGCCATCAGCGTTGATCCCGATGGCATTATTATTCATGGGGGCGTTCTGGAGGGAGGATCAGCCGAGAGGAGATGGGAGGAGAGAATAAAACATTAAGGGGATAATCGATAATCTTTTCTATCCTTTTTCTCCCTCCGCCTTCTTCTTTGTATTTAGAAATTTATTCTCGTCCATGATTCGAGGAGAGATACCCCGAAATCCTCCCAGTGATTCATCAGGAGGGAGAAGGATCCAGGCAATTCCTAATTCCTCATCGATCTTAACGACCTCATCGCCGGGTTGCAATTTTTTCATAGTTTTAAACCACCCCTCTTTCCCCCCTTTACTAAAAAGTGGGAGGAGGATTGGGCAGTTATCTTACATCTAAAAATGATTTTACCCTATCTTTTATCTCTCATTTAAGAACCAATTTCAAGGGGGTCCAATGGTAATCTTAACCCATTCAGGATCACCAGGTAGAACAGAGTAGAAAAAAGAGATGGATTCGAAAGAACGATTTCAGAAAATCCGAAACATCCTGTTCACCATCCTCATTATTAACTGGGGGGTGGCCGCTGCAAAACTCGTTTATGGTTGGCTGACCCATTCTGTCAGTATGACCGCCGATGGTTTCCATTCTTTTTCAGATGGGTCCTCCAATGTCATCGGCCTCATGGGAATCTGGATCGCTTCGCGGCCTGTTGATAAAAGCCATCCCTACGGTCACAAGAAATTTGAGACCCTTACCTCGATTGCGATCTCGGGAATCCTTTTTCTTGTATGTTTGAATGTGGTGAGGGAAGGCATCCTTCGCTTTTTCCATCCTCTCATTCCGGAAGTCAGCCTCGGCAGTTTTTTGGTAATGGGAGTGACCTTGGCGATCAACATCGCTGTGATGATTTACGAAACCCGAAAAGGAAGGGCATTAAAGAGCGATATTCTCATCTCCGATGCCCTGCATACACGGGCAGACATTTTGACCTCATTCTCCGTCATCGTCACCCTCATCGGCGTCAAAGTTGGGTATCCCATCCTCGATCCCATTGCCTCTTTGATTATTGCGATCTTCATTGGGTGCGTGATCGTAGATATTCTGAAGGAAAGTTCGAGGGTGCTCAGTGATGCAGCGGTCATTCCGATCGAAGAGATAGAAGAAGTCGTCCTCAACATCAAAGGGGTCAAAGAGTGCCATCAGATTCGGAGCAGAGGTCGGGCAGATGATATCCATATCGATCTCCATGTCCTCGTCGATCCGGAGATGCATGTGCACAAGGCTCATCATCTCTCCTATGCCATTGAGAATAAGATCAAAAGGGATTTCCGGGGAGTGACCGATGTCGTCGTGCACATGGAACCCGTGGAGGAGGGAAATAAAAAACGGATTTGAAAGGGAAATTCAAATCCGTTTTTTATTCAACACTTCGATTTAATACACCTTATTTCTCTTCCGGTTTTTTCTCTTGAGAGGTAAAAACATCCTCCTTCGCAACCTCCAATTTTGATTTGATCTCGCTGATGAAATAGATAAGGGCACCGGCACCGATCAGAATCAAGAGGAGAGGGACGACCGCCATGAGTCCCTTGAGGAACATCGACCACCAGGTGACCAAGAGAACAAGCCCGACAATGATGACCACAACTCCAATAATAATCCCCAATACGTTCGACACCATCATCACCTCCTTTTAACAGCTATCTTAATGTTGAAAAATTAACAAACGAAGGAGAATAAGTCAAGATTTATTTCGGCTGATTTTTTTCTTGACAAGAAAATAATACTTTAGTAAATTTAATTTGCATATATTAAAAATTAATTGTTATTTAATGACAATGATAATCAATCGATCTCTTGCTCACGGACTTGACATCCTTCTCCTCTATAATACCTCTCACCCTACCTACACTGTCTCTGAGATTTCTAAAAAACTTGGATATAGTCAAAGCAAAACATACCGGTTGGTCAGAACGTTAATCCAATATGGATTTCTTCAGGAAAATAATGGTACCGCACAATATTCTCTTGGTTTAAATGCTCTGCGCCTTGGCCTCTTGGCTCAACAACGATTTAATATCTCAGAGATAGCTCGACCCTTCATGAAAGAACTTTCTGTTCTAACAAAGGAAACGGTTCTTTTAACAACCGTCAATGATACAAAAGGTATTGTTCTTGAAAGGGTGGAGAGCGAAGAGCCGATCCGGTATTCCTTATTCCAACCCGGTGCTTATCTTCCACTTCATGGTGGGGCCTCGAGTAAGATCTTGATGGCTTTTCTTCCAGAAAAAGATTGGGATCGTATCATCTCAAAAGAGGGGTTGAGACGTTATACTCCTCATACAATCACCGATTTGGATCAACTAAAAACCCATTTAAGGGAGATCAAGAAAAGGGGATATGCGTTCAGCGATCAGGAGGTCGATCGGGATGTAAGGGCCGTTGCCGCTCCAATTTTGAATAGTAGGGGTGAGCTGGTGGCAGGTTTAAGCATTGCAGGTCCAGTATATAGAATTAACAAAAAGAAAGTGAGTTTCTTAGGAAAGTTAGTGATTGATTATGCTCAAAAGATTTCATCTCATCTTGGTTATGTTTCTAAAAATACTTCTCAAAAGGAGTAAAAGATGGCGGTCAATATGAAGGGAAAGTCATTGGCAAGTCTTTACGATCTGACAAGAGGGGAGATCGAACAGATTTTGAAGACTGCGGAATTGTTAAAACTCCAGCACCTCCGAGGGCAAGAACATCCGCTGCTAAAGGGAAAGACACTGGCCATGATCTTTGAGAAGCCATCGACACGAACGCGTATCTCTTTCGAGGTGGGAATGTGGCAGCTCGGAGGTTATGCCCTTTATTTGAGTGCCAGCGACTTACAACTGGGCCGTGGAGAGACGATTGCAGACACTGCTCAGGTCCTTTCACGTTATATTGATGGAATCATGGCAAGGGTCTTTGCCCACCAAACGATCCTCGATCTGGTGAAATATTCGAGGGTGCCAGTGGTCAACGGCCTTTCTGACTTTTCCCACCCTTGCCAAGGCTTAGCCGACCTCTTTACTATTTACGAAAAGAAGGGAAGATTATCAGGACTAAAACTTGCCTATGTGGGCGATGGCAACAATGTGGCCCATTCTCTGCTCTTCGGTTGTTCAAAGATGGGGATGGATATTATCCTTGGATGTCCGGAGGATTATGAACCCCATCCGGAAGTGGTGTTTAAGGCAAAGGAGGAGGCGAAAAGAAACGGGTGCAAAGTAAAGGTGACGAATGACCCGAAAGAAGCGGTCAAGGATGTGGATATTGTTTATACGGATGTCTGGGCCAGCATGGGCAAGGAGAAGGAGCATGAAGAGCGGGTGAAGGTTTTTAAACCCTATCAAGTAAATGGCCAGTTGATAAAAGAGGCGAAGGAGGATTACATCTTCATGCACTGCCTTCCCGCACATCGGGGAGAAGAAGTGACCGATGAGGTGGCCGATTCAAGGAACAGTGTCATCTTCGATCAGGCAGAGAACCGTATGCATACGCAAAAAGCCCTTCTGGCGTTGATCATGTAACACACTAATTTTCCCTCTCCCTTGACGCCTGCCTGCCGGTAGGCAGGGGAGAGGGCGTGGGTGATGGTGAGAATATAGTTCTTACTTCCCTCTTTATCCGCTCCGTCGCTAAAGCTATGGAGCGTCAGCGACCCTCCCGCCAAGGGAGGGGAGGATTTCTCCTGGGGAGAACAAATTGAAGAAAGAGATCGAATTAACGGTCAATGGTGTTAAACAAGAAATTTTGGTAGCACCCAATGAACTTCTGCTGAATGTCTTAAGGGATCGTCTGGGGATGACCGGCACAAAGTATGGATGTGGGATTGGAGAATGTTGTGCCTGTACAGTTCTTGTAGATGGTAAACCAGTTCTGGCCTGCATTACCTTAGCCATTGGCCTGGATGGAAGCGATATCATAACCGTGGAAGGGATGGCTCAAGCGGATGGTAGATTGCATCCCATTCAAGAATCCTTCTTGGAGCATGGAGCTGTCCAGTGCGGGTTTTGTACGCCTGGGATGGTCATGATGGCGAAGAGCTTGCTCGATGAGAATCCAAGTCCAACAGAGGAACAGATCCGGGACCACCTCCGTGGAAATCTATGCCGGTGTACAGGATACATCCAAATCGTCAAAGCCATTCAGAGTTGTTCAAAAGAACCTTCCGGAGAAATGGATGATAAAGAGATATGATCTTTTAGTTAAGAACGGCCTTGTCATTTCCGGTTCTGGAATCCAGAAGGCTGATATAGGAATCAAAGGGGAAAAGATTGCCTCTGTCAAACGTGGATTAAAACAGGAAGAGGCAAACCAGCTGATCGACGCTTCCGGGAAATATATCATGCCTGGAGCGATTGATGTGCATGTCCACCCGGTCTATGAAGATGATATGGGAGGGCTTTCGTTTACTGCTGCCCACGGTGGGACGACCACTCTCATCCATTTTGCCTATGCCAAACCCGGAATGAAACTGATCGATACGATCAAAAAATATCAGGAGGAAGGTCTTCAGAAATCCTATCTTGACTTTGGAATTCATGGAACATTGTTTGATCCACCATCCCAAATTGAGGAGATCCCGAAGGCCTTCGACCTAGGAGTTACTTCCTTCAAGATGTTCATGACCTACGCCAAGCTGAAGTGGATGACGGATGATTATCACCTCACTGCTGCAATGGACCTCATTGCCGAGTGTGGTGGTTTGGCCATGGTCCATGCCGAGAATGGTCTGGTCACGGATTATTTGGAAGATCGCTCCTTGAGGAGGGGAGAGGATCAAAAAAAGGTCTTTCTGAAGACGAGGCCAGACTATTTGGAGGCAGAAGCGATCTTCAGAGCCCTATCGATTGCAGCCATCACCCATTGTCCTCTTTATATCGTTCATTTGAGCACAGCCAGGGGTGTGGTTCCTATACAGCAAGCGAAAACAGAAGGCCAGACTGTCTATGTTGAAACTTGCCCTCAATACCTTACGATGACCGATGCAAAACTTCAGAAATCAGGCCCTTTAGCCAAAATTGGTCCTCCCCTTCGAACCGAAAAAGATCGGCTCGCCCTCTGGAAGGCTATACAAAAAGGGATCGTTGATGTTGTGGCGAGCGATCATGCCCCAAAGGTGAAGAAGATAGAAGATCCCTTTTTTGAAGCCCCCTTTGGATCTCCACAGGCCGAGACGATGCTGACCGTGACCTATGACGAAGGGGTCAATAAAGGAAGAATTAAATCAAGCAAATTGGTTCAACTTCTTTCTGAGAATCCTGCAAAAATCTTTGGCCTCTACCCCAGGAAAGGAACTATTCTAAAAGGGGCGGATGCAGACCTCCTTCTCTTCGATCCAGATCAAATTCATACCATTCAACACCAGACCCAACACTCTAAAGCTCCCTATACGCTTTATGAAGGGAGAAGATGCTTGGGGAGGCCCATGTTCGTTATTCAGAGAGGGAAGATATTGGTCGAAGAAGGAGAGATGAAAAGGAAGCCAGGGGAGGGAAAATTTCTTCCTACAAAGATCAAAAAGGTAAAACTCTAAAATTCGAAGCACGAAATACGAAATTCGAAACAAATTCAAATGTTCGAAATCAAAATGTTTCAAACAAAAATAATTACCCGTGTTTTGGAAATTTGGTCATTTGCATTTCGAAATTGTTTCGGATTTCGAGATTCGAATTTCGGATTTATAAATGAGGAGGTAAAGTAATAATGACGACACTTAAAGGAAAAGACATCCTTCACGGAAACCAATTTACCAAGAAGGATATCGATGCGATTATCAAAACTACGGCCAATTTTGAAAAGGAACTGAAGAGAAAGGATTCCCTTACTCTATTGAAAGGAAAGATCCTGGCCACCCTCTTTTTTGAACCGAGCACGAGAACCCGACTCTCTTTTGAAGCGGCCATGCAAAAGTTAGGGGGAGGGGTGATCAGTGTCGCCTCTGCTGAAAGCTCTTCGGCAGCAAAGGGAGAGACGGTTGCTGATACGGCGCGAACCGTCGCTCAGTATGCTGATGCTATCGTCATTCGCCATCCCCGAATTGGATCGGCAAAAGAAGCAGCCGATGCTGTTTCGATTCCAGTGATCAATGCAGGCGATGGGGCAGGGCAGCACCCGACCCAGGCACTCCTCGATATTTACACCATCCATAAAGAATTAGGTTCCCTCAAGAATCTGACGGTTTCTATGGTGGGAGATTTGAAGTACGGACGAACGGTCCATGCCCTGGTCGAGCTCCTCTCGCTCTTTCAGACCAGGCTCTATTTCGTCTCTCCAAACCTTCTTAGAATGCCTGAGGAGATCACCTCCAATCTCAGGCAGAAAGGCATTGAGGTGATGGAAACCGAGGATATGTTCAGAGCCGCTTCTGAAAGCGATCTCATCTATATGACCAGGATTCAGAAGGAGCGGTTTGGAGATCCTTCAGAGTATGAACGGGTTAAGGGAAGTTACGTCATCAATAAAGAATTTCTCGATCGGCTTAAAAAGAAGATTACCATCCTCCATCCCCTTCCGAGGGTCGATGAAATCAGTACGGATGTGGATGATTATCCCGGAGCAGCCTATTTCAGGCAGATGAGAAATGGGGTTTTTGTCAGGATGACCCTGCTCGCCATGATTTTGGGCAAAAGGTAACAGGGAAATAACCAAATTCCATGCCTACCGCAGGCAGGGGATTTGGTTATTGGAATTTGACTTCCTGCATGAGGTCATTTTATGAAGTCTTATCTAACTGTTCTCGCCATCGGGGGGAACTCTTTAATCAAAGATAAAAACCACATCGCTTTATCTTGGCAGTACGAAGCGGTTAAGGAAACCTCGAAGTATATTGCCGACCTCATTGAAGAAGGGTTGAGGATCGTGATCACTCACGGAAATGGTCCTCAGGTAGGTTTTATCTATAGAAGAGGGGAACTTGCCCGTCACGAACTTCCCCTTATTCCCCTCGACATCTGCGGAGCTGACACGCAGGGGGCGATTGGATACATGATTCAGAAAGCCCTTTTGAACGAATTTCGCAAGAGGGGCATGGGGAAGAAAGTGAGCGTCGTGGTGACTCAGACCATTGTGGACAGGGAGGACCCCTCCTTTGAACATCCCACAAAACCGATCGGCTCCTTTATGCCAGAGCAGGAGGCCCGGGCTAATAAAGAAGAATTCGGGTGGCAGATCGTGGAAGATGCGGGTCGGGGTTTCCGGCGAGTCGTTCCCTCTCCCATACCGAGAGAGATTATTGAACTGGACGTGATCCGATTATTGGTTGAAAGTGGCTACGTTGTGGTCGCTGCAGGCGGAGGGGGCATTCCTGTTATCAGGAACGAGAAGGGAGACCTCGAAGGGGTGGAAGCCGTTATTGACAAAGATCTCGGATCATCCCTTTTGGCGAGAAATCTGGGTGCGGACACTTTTATTATCTCGACGGCAGTGGAGGCCGTCTATTTAAACTTTGGAGAAAAAAATCAGAAATCCATCAGCCAGGCCACCCTCTCTGAAATAAAACGTTATCTGGCGGAAGGGCATTTTAAGCCAGGATCGATGGAGCCAAAAATTGAGGCCATTATACAGTTCCTTGAAAACGGGGGTGAAAAGGCGATCATTACATCACCCGAAAATCTTTTAAGAGCGGTCAAGGGGAAAGCTGGAACAACTATAACAAAGTGAAGCCCCATAGTCCCATGGGCTAATGTCTATAGTTTCAAATAGCGGAACCCTCTGAAGCATACCTTACTGCGCTCCCAATGAGTTTCGAGGAATATGCTCTTTGAATTTATCCCCAGTCCTAAAGCGTAAGGTTTTCTGCGAAGGAGGGTAAAACATTTGAAGAAGCTGTAGTGATTTTTATGTGAAGAGCTTTATTGACTTAACTTTGAACTGGCAAGACGATTCAGACTGACTCCAGACTCCGCTGCTTGGATTGCAAGTTTTCGATGAACTTGTGGAGGAACCCGTACGGATAAATTTGCCACTGTAGTGCCTGCAAGCGATTGGTTCAGGAACAGATTCACCTGCGTTATGCATATCCTTTACGACATCTTCAACTAATTTACGGATTCCCTTTAAGGCTACCCCCGGAGTCTTAGCCAGCCAACTCAAACTGGGAAATTCAGCACACAAACCCACATATTCGCTATCGTCTTCAGACCAGGTTACCCGATAAGTATATCGGTCATTTTTTAGAGCCATTACATACCTCCAATCTTTCAATAGCCAATAGCACCTGTTTCACATGGTATACCTTGGCTTTTCCTTTATGGTTCTGAATATTTATTCGAGGATCACCCTGCCACGGGGTTTTGTAAATTCGATGACTGCCCCCACTTTGACGAGGCTCCCCAAAAAAATGATCATATACCTTGCACAAATCACTGATTCGAACATCTCTTGGATTCTCCCTCATTTGTGCAAGTAGGCCATCTATTTTAGCCACATAATTATAGTACCATTATTGATATCATTATCAAGAGTTGTTTTTGAGAGTGAAATATTCAGTTTTTTATGCACCTAACGATGAAGCTTACCGGGAGCCGGGTTTATCGGCGATCCGCTTCATATACTTAGGCGATCTGCATTTGAAATACTTTCACCTCATCTTCGATTCGGTCATTGAGCTTGTCCTTTTCCACTTCGAGATCATATCTTGCCTGAAGATTTAGCCAAAACCGTTCTGACAGGTTGAAATAGCGGGACAATCTGAGAGCTGTATCGGCAGTGATGGAACGCTTGCCGTGAACGATCTCGTTTATACGACGGGCCGGGACATTGATGTCTTTGGCCAATTTATACTGACTGATACCCAGCGGTTTTAAAAATTCTTCCATAAGAATTTCCCCTGGATGGATAGGCGCAAGCATTTTTTTCCTCATAGCAGTGACCTCCTAATGATAATCCACGATTTCTACTTCATAAGCATCTCCCTCTGACCAGCGAGAACAGATACGCCACTGGTCATTGATGCGAATGCTATGTTGCCCTTGGCGATTGCCTGTAAGTTTTTCCAAGCGATTCCCTGGTGGTATACGTAAGTCTTCTAATTTCTCCGCAGCATCAAGCAAGAGCAGCTTCCGTAGAGCGATGCGGTAAACATCAGTTGGGAATCGAGCTGACCGTTGCCGTAGAAAGACCTTCTCGGTTTCTTTGCAACGAAAGCTCTTTATCATTGATATATATTAACGCGAATCGATATTATTGTCAAGCGTTATTATTGGTTGATCTTTTAAGCGCCTAACGAGTCTGTAGAAAAAGCCCGATTTTAGCTATTTTCCAACTCGTAAGTATTTGATTTTATTGATAGCAATTTTACGAAAAATGACTTTTTCTA
>JBFMAE010000375.1:0-2083 GCA_040756085.1 Thermodesulfobacteriota bacterium
GTGGAGCAAATAATACGTGATGCTATCGAGTATGATTCTTATTCCACAGGGGAAGGTATCATCAAAAGGGTGGAAATTGCCTTTTTATGGTGGTATGCAGTTGATTCAACCGCATCTTTATGCAACAGGGTAAATCTGTCGATTCAAGGGGAAACGGTTTTTCAGACTTCTTGACATACAAAAATTAAGACTTGACTTTTATGATCATTTGGTGTAAAAAAATTTTATGGGATTGAAATCGTTTTTTATATTTTTTATCATTCTTTTATGGTTTGTCTTTATTCCTTTTTCGGCCGATGCCAAAGATGGTACTGTCACATCCAGACTCTCGGTGTGCGATGGGAAAACCTTTACAAGCGTTCAGGATCCTGAATTTCTATCATATGATCAGGCCTTACGGGACTATATGGTCAAACGAATCAGTAATCGGTTTGGCATTGCACTTGATCCGAAAACCTATTCGGGATTTGACCTCCTTGAAATCGAAGGGCTCTTCAAATGTAAAAAGTCAAACGAACCATTCGACCTCTTTTTAAAGATGTTCCCAAAGCACCCATAGTTTTATCCAAAAACTCCACCTGATCGTTTTCTGTCATTCCAACGAAATATATAACCCTATCGCTGGATCGATGCGCATCATGGGAAAAAATATGAACAGAAAGGCGGTTGATTATCTCAAGGAAAGTTTAGAAAGAGGGACCCTTTTGGAGGATCCCTTCTCTTTCAGGCGGTTTTCTTCTGGACCTCGGCTTTGGCCTTGGCGATGGCTTCGTCCTCCCTTGCCACATCCTCCAAGGTTTTGGGTTTCAACTTCTCCGGCATGGGCTCAAGGCCATATTTCCACTTTAAAAAATCGATTCCTGTTTTGGAATAGAGGGCATAGATCAGGGTGTCACACAAATTTTTAGCGAGCCCTTTTGTCTCTTCCTTGGCCTTCTCCAACTCCGGCTCAATCATATCAGCAGGCCGACAGGTGATGGGTTCCTTTCCTTTTTTATAACCCCTCAACACCAGCTTCTTGACCTCCTCTGAGATCGACACCGGTGGTTTTCCGTAGAGACCATAGACATAATCCTGTGTCTCCATGGAGACCATTTTGTACCGGCCAAAGAGGACATTTAGGACCGCCTGCACCCCTACAATCTGCGAAGTCGGGGTAACCAGAGGAGGATAACCCAGATCCTTCCGGGTTTGAGGAAGCTCTGCATATACCTCATCGAGGCGATGAATAGCCTTCTGCTGCTTGAGCTGACTCACCATGTTCGAAGTCATCCCCCCGGGGATCTGATGCATCAACACATTCGTATCTATCACCGCCATCTTCGTCGTATCCAAAAAATCCCGATATTTCGGGGCGATCGTTTCCAGATACTCCCCCAATTTCAATAGTTTAGAAAGATCTAATCCTGTATCCCAGGGTGTTCCCTCAAGCGCCACAATGATTGGCTCCACAGCCGGTTGGGAGGAGCGGAGGGCAAAAGGAGCCAGAGCGGTATCGACGATATCCACCCCTGCTTCGATCGCCTTGAGATAGGACATCGAGGCCATCCCGCTGGTATAGTGGGTATGTAATTGAATAGGGATTTTCACCGTATTCTTGAGGGCCTTGATCAATTCATAGGCATCATAGGGAGCCAGAAGTCCTGCCATATCCTTGATGCAGAGTGAATCCGCCCCCATGTCTTCAAGGACCTTTGCCTTTTCAAGATAATAGTTGAGATTGTAAACCGGCCCTCCCATCCTCCTCTCAGTGAGAGAATAACAGATAGTCCCTTGGGTATGCTTTTTTACTCTTTTAATGACTTTGAAGGCAGTTTCAAAATTTCGCTCATCGTTGACCGCATCGAAGCAACGAAAGATGTCGATTCCCACTTCTGCTGACTTCTCAATGAAGGCTTCTACGAGATCATCAGGATGGTTGCGATAGGCTACAAGATTCTGACCACGAAGGAGCATCTGAAAAGGAGTCTTAGGCATCAACTTCTTTAAGACCCTCACTCTTTCCCATGGGTCCTCTCCTAAAAATCGATGGGTCACATCGAAGGTCGCTCCTCCCCACATCTCCACAGAATGAAATCCCACC
>JBFMAE010000376.1:0-5683 GCA_040756085.1 Thermodesulfobacteriota bacterium
TATTTGAAATGCTTAGACCCAATTTTTTAAATTCAAAAAAGGAAAATTCAAGATGCCTCCATTTCCAACATATTGATATTGCAGCACAATAACATTCTTTGTTTCAAAAACTCAGGAAACTCCAAGACCTTTTTGAGGTCTCCGAAAAAGACCCCGTTGTGTCACCCGAAACTCGTTTCAGGGTCTCAGATCCTGAACTTGATTCAGGACATTGATAAACCAGATGCTGAATCAATACTGAATCGAGTTCAGCACAAGGTTCATGACATTTTGGTTCACTTTACGACTTTTTCAGAGATCTCTTTTTTATACGGCAATTTCCAGCGCCGATTGAGCCAGGTCCATTGGCTGGGATGCTGTCTCACCATCTCCTCAATCGCTTTTGTAAATTTTGCGGTCAGCCTCTCGATATCTTTCTTTTCATCAGGTGTCCGCTCTATCTCGATGGGATGACCAATGACCAATGTTCTCTGAGTTTCATTCTCTCTCAGGACAAACATGGGCAGGATAGGGGCTCCGGTCTTGAGAGAGAAGATGGCCGGTCCGGAGGGTGTAAAGGCCATCTGGTTGAAGAAGAGGACAGGGAGGCCCCCGCGCCTCTGTTGTTCGTCTGCGACGAGATAGAGAATTTCATTTCGATGGAGACAGTTGAGAGATTTTTTGATCGAAGTGGAGGCAGGTTTAGGCGGAAAGATTTTCTGGTGGACGATTCCCTGGTAGGCATTCAGTCTCTTCCATAGTTTCGGGAAATTGCCTTGATTGATCATGATATTGATGGGATAGCCTTCCACAGCCAGTCTTGTTCCCAGCAGGGTAAACGCTCCTAAATGGGCACCCAGGGCAATGACCCCTTTCCCCTTTGACAAAGAAGCATCCAGATGTTCTTTTCCCTCTATTTTAATGTTCAGGATAAATCGATCAAATGGGAGGCCGTTAGCAGCCAGGTAAATGGTCTCCAGAGGAGTGAGGGTCAAATGGAAGAAGACCTCCCGGGCAAGCCTCTTCATCTCATCAAGATCTTTTTCCATTCCCAAGGCGATGGAGAGATTTCCGATCACCCGCTTCCGGTACTTTTTAAATAAATGGAAAGCAGCGGTCCCTATGACCTTCGCCATGAAGACCAAGGCCTTCATGGACAAGCCCCGAAATATCAGGATGGAGAAAACGAGCAGCATATCGGCAAGGGAATCCCCGATCCAGTATCTTAATTTTTTAAGGGTATTCTTTCCCATGGGATCTCGAAGTCCGGCAAGAGAGTCAAATTTTAATCAACATAGATGATTTTTAATCGAATTTCAATAGACATCCTTTTGTGATATAATTAATTTTATAGGAGTGACTGAACCTGCCTGTGGTAGGCAGGACCGTATTGAAATCATCATCCTCAAGCCTTCCTCACTTTAATCTTTTCCTTTCCCCTGAAATAGTGGTTACAGGGTCTGTGGGGAGAGGGGAAGCCTGCGGGTAGGCAGGGGTGAGGGGCGTTGATGGGAGGGTGGATCGATGAATATCCTGGCGCTTCCTACTGCACTTGCCTTTACGATAAACCTCACCCTCTGTCTGATCGTCCTTTCCAGTAACTTCAAAAATATCGCTCACCAGCTCTTTGCATGCTTTGTCCTTTCTTTCGCCACATGGAATATGGGCGAACTCATCATGATCAGTAGCATCAATCCAGTTCATGCCATCTTTGGGGTGAAGGTGATCTTTGTAGGATTGGTCTTTGCTCCCCTGTTCTTTCTCCACTTCACTTTTGTCTTCCCTTTTGGAAGAGAAAGTCGATGGGCAAAGGGATTCAAACTTTATCTCCTCTATCTCGTTCCAGTGGCGACCTTAGTCACGTTTTTCCTTACCTTCCGAATCGATATCGAGCGGTTCAGAGAACTGAGAAATGTTTTCTATTATGGTCTCCTTTTTGAAAGTCCATTGATCTTTCTGGTCTTTCTTGGATTGATCGCCCTATTCTTGGGCATCTGCACTTACTGGGGAATTAAAAATCTGATCCAATCCCTCCGGACGACCCGGATTCTCAGGCAGAAACTTCAGATCAAATACCTCATCTTCGGAATCATCTCTATGGCCATTGCCGGAACGATCATCAATCTCTCCAATTATTTTCTCAAATTGGGCTGGCCCATCTTCTTTCTGGCCAGCCTCTACTCGATCTTGATCAGTATTTTCTTTGCCATTGCCCTCATTAAATACCGGCTGTTGGACATCCATCTCCTCATCCGGGGTGGGATTCTCTATTCCTCTGTTTCGGGCCTGATCCTGGCCATCTATATCCTCATCATCAAAAACATCGGAGAGACCATCTCTCAGAAGGCTTACGGAAGGTCCCTTTTAGTGGAATCTGTCTTGATCCTCGCCTTGGTTTTTATGCTCCAACCCTTTCAGAAAAAAGTAGGGGATTGGATTGATCGCTTTTTTTATATGGAGAGGGTGCGTTTCCGGACGAAGCTTTCGGAATTTGGCCGGACGCTAACCGAGTTGGTAGATTTCGAGGAGGTAGCGAGGACTGCTGTCCAATTCATCATTCAAACCTTCCATGTCGACTCTGTGGTTTTCTTCTTCCTGAAATATGAAATGAATGAATATCACCCGATTTTCGGGATTCCGCTCCATGAAGAAATGAAATATGCGTTTGAACATCCTTTTGTGAAGAGAGTGGAATCGCATGGAAGGGCGGTGGATCTCGAACACCTCCGGGGGAATGGAGAGGATGTGCAGGAGATTGATGATCTAATCGAAAAGGGTTGGGTGGTGGTCGCCCCCTTTACCTTAAAAGAGAGGTTGCTGGGTTTCCTCCTCTTGGGAAGGAAAAGGTCTCAAAAGGATTATTCCGGGGAAGAAATGGAACTCCTGGAAGCCTTTTCGAATCAGGCTGCACTCGCTATCTCCCGGGCCCTTATCTACCGGGATATGAGTTTGAAAGACAAACAGATCCTGCAGGCGGAGAAGATGGCAGCCATTGGTGAATTAGCCGCCGGGATCGCCCATGAGATTCGAAACCCATTGGGAATCATCGCCGGATCGGCAGAGACCATTCGGAAGCATGAGGATCAGGAGATCAGGGAGGAGATGACCTGCTATATTTTAGAAGAATCCAAACGGATCAATGGGCTGATCAGCACCTTCTTGGACTTTGCCAGGCCGAAAGAGCCGAAATTGGTAAGGTGTGACCTCAGAGAGGTTTTAGAAAAAACCCTTCTGCTTCTCTCCCCAAGCGCCAATACTTCGGGGGTGGAAATTAAAAAGGAGATTCCAGGGGGGCCTCTTTGGGTTTCGGTCGATCCCGACCAGATGAGGCAGGCTTTTATGAACTTAGGCGTCAATGCCCTGGAGGCGATGCCCCATGGAGGGGTACTCAGGGTGGCGGTGACCGAGAATGCCAGGGATAGAGTAGTGGTCCGTTTCAGTGATAAAGGAAAGGGGATCCCGAAAGAGATACGGACAAAGGTCTTCGACCCATTCTTTACGACAAAAGATGGAGGGACGGGCTTAGGGCTTTCCATCGCCCATCGCATCATCACCCAGCACGGAGGAGATATTAAGGTGGAGGAAGGAGAGGAGAGGGGGAGCACCCTTACGGTCACCCTCCCCTTGGCAGCTCTTCCTTCAAGAAGGGAATCATAAGAGATGAGGAGGACGATTCTCATCGCCGAAGATGAAGAGAAGATGAGGCGGATCCTGGAGGTGAACCTTCAGGGTCAATACCGGATTCTTCTCGCCAAGGATGGAGAGGAGGCCCTTCGTCTTTTTAAAGAGAACGATGTCAATCTTCTCCTCACCGATATGAGGATGCCCGAGAAGGACGGCCTTGTTTTACTTCACGAGGTGAAGCGACTTCGGCCATTGATCCCGGTGATCCTGATCACCGCTTATGGAACGATCGAATCAGCCGTCAGCGCAATGAAAGAAGGGGCCACGGATTATCTTCTCAAACCCATCAAAATGGAGGAGGTCGAGCTGGTGATCGAAAGGGCGCTCCTGCATGCTGACCTGATGGATGAAAATCGGCAGTTAAAAGAGGAGATCAAATCCCTCTACGGACTGGATACGATCGTCAGCAAACATCCGAAAATCATCGAGATCATGGAGGTGGTTCGCCAGGTGGCGGATAGCAAGGCCACGGTCCTGATTGAAGGGGAGAGCGGTACGGGGAAAGAATTGGTGGCCCGGGCAGTTCACTTTAACAGCCAGAGGGCAGGTTTTCCATTCCTCGTGGTCAACTGCTCTGCCATCCCGAGGGAGCTTCTCGAGAGCGAACTCTTTGGACATGAAAAGGGAGCGTTTACCGGAGCGGGGAAGAAGAAGATCGGGAGTTTTGAACTGGCTCACAGAGGAACGCTCTTTCTCGATGAAATCGGGGAGATGCCCAAGGAGCTACAGGTCAAGATTTTAAGGGCCATCGAAGGCTATCGATTCATGAGGGTAGGAGGGGCCGAAGAGATTGATGTGGATGTCCGGCTGATCACCGCCACCAATCGTGATTTGAAAGCAGCCGTTGAGGCAGGAGAATTCCGGGAAGATCTCTTCTACCGGCTCCATGTCGTTTCCATTAAGCTTCCACCATTAAGAGAACGCAGGGAGGATATCCCTTTGTTGGTCTCACATTTTATTGAAAAGCACAAGAAGGAAATCAAAGGAAGACTTCCGGAAATTTCTGAGAAGGCGCTCCAACTTTTAGAAACCTACCCCTGGCCCGGAAATGTGAGGGAGCTGGAGAATGCGATTCTGAGGGCGATGCTTCTCAGCCATTCCAAAAGGATTGAAATCGAAGACCTTCCCCCCGAGGTAAGAGGGGAGGGAGAAGAACATGCTCATCCTGTCCCCAGAGACAGCGAAGAGCTGAAACGGATGAAATGGCAACTGAAGAGGAAGGCAGAAGAGGAAGTGGAGAAGGCCTTTTTAAGAGAAGCTTTAAAAAGGAATAGAGGGAATATTTCCAAGACCGCTCTGGACGTGGGAATGGACCGAAGGCAGCTTCAGAATTTGATTCGAAAGCATAGAATCGTTGTCAAGGAGTATAAGGTCAAGGTCGAAAAATGAGCCTTTCCTCCGCCCATTCCATTTGCGACTTTCTTCTTGAAATGTTAACCTATCCATTCAGGTCTGCGGGAGACGTTCCATTAAGGGAGAAATGGTTAAAATAAAGTTTAAATCTCTTTCAGGGAAAATCTCCAGCTTGCTCTTACGGATCGTTTCTTCCAGTGAGTCCTCCTTTGCTTTTTTTATCGCCCTGTTGGCACTGACCTTTGCCTATCGGATTCAGCTCACGATAGGCCTCTTTGCAAATCCAGTTAGGCCCTTCGATTTTAATCCGAGACAACTTCCGATCGGGTTAATGCTCTGGTATCTGCCTTATGATGTTGCGCTTGTCCTCCTTTGCTTCCTACTCTCATGGCTGTTGTCCCGAATGCAATTTTTCATCAAACCCATCAGAACCGTTCCTGTTTTTAAAATTACAGGGTTTGTTTTTTTACATCTTGTCTTAATCCTCCTGCTTCTCATTCACGGGATTCATGGACGCCTGCTGTTTGATGTTCAGACAGGGTTTGATACTTCGGTGATCATGGAGGCGGTTTCGGGTGTTTCGTTTTCAGAAATCATTAAACTCGTCGAGATAAAGGATTATCTGTTTCTTTTTTTACCGATTGGAATTTTTTGGTGGGTGTGGATG
>JBFMAE010000377.1:0-7751 GCA_040756085.1 Thermodesulfobacteriota bacterium
GAGGAGATCGATGCTTCCAGACCGAAAATAATAGCGGCTTTTGATCCGCCACAAGCTAAATACGCTGAAATGATCACCGGGAACCTGGACGAAATCGCTGAAAAAATAGTGGAAAGGATCAAACATGTCCTCGCATGAATCAAAAAGCAACATGATGATATTAGCAGAGTATGCTGGCAAAGAGATCGATTCCATTACTGCTCAGTTAATCATTAAAGGCAGAGAGTTAGCAGAGAAGATGGGAGTGGCTGTCGATGCCCTCCTGTTGGGAAATGGCCTGGAGCAACATGCCCAAAAACTATGTAAGATGGGCGTAGAACGGGTTTTCCTGATTGATCATGTCAGTCTCCAGCTTTATAATCCCCAGCTCTATTCTCGGGTCATTGCTGGGGTGATCAAAGATCTCATGCCAAGTGTCTTCCTGTTAGGCTACACCTATTGGGGGATGGCAATCGGTCCGGCCGTGGCGACCCAGCTTGAGGCTAGACTATTCACTAACTGTCTGGATGTCGAATTAACAGAGGATATGGTTCGAGTGACTCGCCCAATGTTTAAAGGACTAACGCATGTCAAGGTCGAGGCGAAGAAGTCGATTCCTGTCGTGGTCAGCCTTCAAAAAGGCGCAGAACAGGGGAAAACGCCTCCCGAAAGTTCGGGCGAGGTGGTCCCGATGCGAATGGATATCGTTGAGGGGTCCATCCAGGTAAAAACTCTGGGTATTCTCGCTGCGGTGGAGGGGGCAAAGGATCTTACGAAAGCTGAATTGATAGTGGCTGCTGGCCGCGGCATAAAGGAAAAAGCCAACCTAAAACTTAGCGAAGATTTTGCTGAAGCAATGGGGGGGACAGTGGCGTGTTCCCGGCCTGTAGTAGATTTAGGTTGGTTATCTTTACCATACCAGGTGGGAATTTCAGGGAAGACAATTCGTCCCAAGATATACATCGCTTGTGGGATCTCTGGGGCGCAGCAACATGTCACGGCCATCATGGATTCTCAGATGATCATTGCCATCAATAATGATCCCAAAGCTCCCATTTTCCGGGTAGCCAAGTATGGCATTGTGGGCGATCTATTTCAAGTGATCCCGGCGATCATACAAAAGGCAAAAGAACTCAACGTACGGGTTGGAGCCAAATTCGAAAAATGAAGCCACCTCTCACCATCAACCCTTCCTTGCATGGTTGTCGGGTGAGGGAGGACGATTGAAGCAAGGAATTTGGCACAGTCAACGAATGGTAATCTATTCAATACCCTTCCAAGGGAAAAGATAAGGGAGGAAGAAAAAATGGCCAATTCAAAATACGATGTCATTGTTGTTGGGGCTGGAAATGCAGCTGTAATAGCAGCCCTTGCAGCTCACGAAAAGGGTGCGAAGGTTCTGGTTTTGGAAAAGGCTCCTCCGGAATGGAGAGGGGGGAATTCCTATTTTACTACTGGAGTTTTTCGGGTTGCATATGAGAATCCCCACGAAATCATGCTTAAGCTTATGCCTCATATCCCCCGGACGCAAATTGAGTCCTATTTGATTGAGGATTTCCCCAAGGACAAATTCTATAATACCGTCATGCAAATAACAGAGGGAATGGCAGACCCCCAGCAGGTAGAATTAATTGCTAAGGAATCACTTCCGATCCTTGAATGGATGGCCAATCAGGGGTTTGAGTGGGAGCCAGGGCAAGGTGCAGGCGTCTTTAGAAGGGGCGACAAAATCGTATTAGGAGTCGGTGGTATGGCATTTCAGACACGAGGGGGGGGAGCCGGCCTCAGCGACCGGGGGTTTGCTCTGCTTGCTGAGAGGGAAATAGAACTCCGCTATAACACCAAGGCATCCAACCTCCTTGTGGATACCAAAGGGAGGGTCTCAGGGGTAGTAGTTCAGAATAAAGATGGTATTCAAGAGATCAAGAGTAATGCAGTGATTCTCGGCTGTGGTGGGTTTGAGGCCAACCCGGCCATGCGATGCCAATATTTGGGGAAAAACTGGGATCTTTGCAAAGTGCGGGGGACTCCTTATAACACCGGCGATATGCTTAAGGCTGCTATGGAGCACGGGGCTACGCCTGTGGGTCACTGGGGGGGGTGTCATGCTTGTTTTATCGATGCTGAAGCGCCTCAGCCTGCGAATCGGTCCATGCTGGACCGGACTCGGCGGGTTTCTTACCCGTTCAGCATTGTTGTAAACAGTCAAGGAAAAAGGTTTCTGGATGAAGGCGAGGATGTTTTTCCTTTGACTTTTGCAATAATTGGACAATATTGCCTCCAGCAGCCTCATCGAATTGCTTATCAGATATTCGATGCCAAGACCAGACCGCTCATCGAGGACTATTACCTGATAGGTCGATGTGTGGAAGGAAACTCGATTCAAGAGTTGGCCGAGGAATTGATGATTGATGCTAAGGACCTGGCTCGAACTGTAGAGGAATTCAATGCTGCGGTCCGTCAACCCAATGAGTTTCAGCCCGCTAGCAAGGACGGGAACAGCACGGTGGGGATTCGTCCGGTGAAATCCAATTGGGCCGTAAAGATAGATACCCCTCCCTATGTCGCATATGCAACGTGCTGTGGCATTACGTTTACATATGGGGGCATTCAAGTAAACCGCAACTCGCAAGTACTCAACACTGAAGGAGAGGTGATCCCCGGACTTTATGCCTGTGGAGAGATCGTAGGCGGACTATTTTATCACAACTACCCTGGAGGAACAGGGCTGACCAGAGGGGCGGTCATGGGTCGGATTGCTGGCTATAATGCCGCTGCTGAATAAGTCGGATGAAACAGAGATTCACACCACATTCATCAAGACTGTGAAGAAAATGGGCCGTGGGGATGGCAATGTGCGGATTACAATATTTTTCATTCAATTTGCCGATTAATCTTCTTTGCATCAGATGTAGGTATTGCGTAAAGCAAATTGTATCAGAGCATAAGTCACATCTGTGACCATTTCAACGGAATGGGAGGAAGCGAGGGGATGGCAATAGCTGAGAAGGTTTTAACAAGGGTATCGGGCAAAGGAGAGGTGAAACCCGGCGAAGGTGAATCCATACTGTCTTGCTCTGCAAGACGATATTACGAGAAACTCATCAAGGAGATTTCTTGGGTGGATATCCAAAACAATTATGAGGGAGATGACAACTTAAAATCACCCGGTGGGGTTTCAATCCATCCTTAAATGGACATTGTTGAAAAGTGGCAATCTATCGAAAATCTTTACTGCGACATCATGAGATAAAAACGGAGGTAAAATTGGGTGACACTTTTGGTTGATGTGGACCTTGATAAATCCCCTGGATTTGAGTCAGGATTCGACTGCAATTCTCATACTGATTCCCTTTCTGCTTGTCCAGACTGATTCATGGTTGATAAAACCCTTTCCACCCTTTCCATAACCCAATCATAGATTTCCCTCCTTTCTCGTTTGCTAAAAGACGGCCTTTCGGCTGAAACAAAAAACGCCTCGCAGGAGGTCCTTCCGTTGAGGCAAGGCTGATGGCGATGGTTCAAATCATTGATTGCAGCCTCCGCATATGCACTGATGTGGTCCCCGGGAGCGGGCAGGTCCAGCGCAAGCTTATCTCGTAAACACCTTTTCAGTGTCCGCTGCGACTCCTCAATGGCTTCATTGTATAAGGCGCATAATACTCCGGATTGTTCAAAGGCAGCACGAACGATTCAGATAAAACATCGTTGGTGGTGCTATGGTTTATATTCCCTTCGTTGTCCTGTTTGAGCACCAGCGGAACTCCATAGTGGTTAAACTTCTCGCTCAGATACCGATCCGCAGGACAGAGCCCTCCAATTCCCTGATGAGGCCGCTTGTGATTGTAATATTACACCCACTGCCGGATCCTCTCTCTCGCCTCCTCAAAGCTCCCAAACTGCGCTCTCACCAAAAACTCCTTATAGATCGTCTTCCAAAACCGCTCAATCTTGCACAAGGTCATCGGATGATGAGCCTCCGGTCCTTCCCTAACTCCCACTCAAAGCGGGTTGATCCCTGCCAGTTTGTATATTGCCGCCCCCGATCCGTCAGCATCTCTCTCGGCACCCCATACTCTCCAACCGCCCGACGATACACCTCCATCAACTGGTCCACCGTCTGACTCCGGTATAACTCCAATCCCACCACATAGCGCGAATAATCATCGATAAACCCAATCAAATAAGCATACCGACCTCCCAAACGAAAGGTGAAGATGTCCGACTGCCATAATTGATTCGGTGTGGATTACTCAAAAAACCGAGGACGAGTTAAATTGATCTGGTGTTTCTTTTTGAAGGGAATGATTAACGATTCTGCCCGCAGCGTCCGCCGCACGGTCTCCGGAGAGGCGCTAAGAAAGAAGGCCCGCCTCAATAGATGGGATATCCACTTGACACCAAACAGAGGCTCTCGCCTCTTGATCTCAACGATCTCCATCCGTACCGGACCAGGAAGTCTCCGTCGACTCCCCACCGGAATAACTCGATTCCTTAACCCTGCTTCTCCCCGTTCCTGATACGCCCTCGCCCAACGACGAATAACATCTTTACTGGCTCCCACGTCTTTCGATATCAAGGAAGCGGGGATCCCTTCTTCCAACCTCAATTTCACACAATGAAGTTTTACTTCAAATCCATACCGCTTCCCATACCGACTTTCTTTCTTCTTACTCTTCTTCTTTACTCCTTCAACTTCTTCCATGGGTTCACTCCTTTTCCCTGTCAGGAGTGCCACCCATTTACCCCTTCTTTTTTTAGCTCATGATCTGGTAGTTAGGACATTTCTCTCTTCAACCCCCCATTGCATCCTTGAAAAGCTGGTCTTTGCGAAAGTCATTTTCAACTCCGACGCTAAATTGTTTCTCTCCCGTTTCAGTTATTCTTGGGGGTTGACCTATTTATACCAGGAATTTGATTTTATAGCAATTTTCTGAGGAACCAGGGGCCAGTAAGCAGTTATCAGTAGAAGGAGGGCAGCAGAAAGAAAACAGCAAACAAAGAAGGAAATCAGCAATGACGGTAAGTTGAAACCCAAAAGAAGAAATCACAGATCCCGTTTTGAAGTTAGTCGAGGGTCAAGAGTGAGGTAATCCCTCTTTTAACAAAAACTCTCCAGCTTTCAGTATCTCAATACCTTTGTAGACTTTGATAGCAAGTAAATGTCTGTCACCTGATATGATGAAATCGGCACTACCATCCAATGCACATTCAAGAAAAATATTATCAGTTGGGTCATCCACTACCACAGATATCTTGCTCTTCGTTTCCACGTGTCGTGCATAGGTTCTAAGGTTTCTGAGGAATGGCATAACTTCTTGCGGAGATAACCCAAATTTTTCATAACCGAGGACTCGGATGAATTCCTTTTCCATATCATCACTGAGGAGCATGATAAGGTTCCCGCTACGTACCAGGTCATAAATCTTTCTCGGATGCCCCTCCCAGAAGAGGGCAGAAATGGTCACATTTGTATCGAGGACAACCTTCTTCACCGGATACCCCGTGATTCATGGATAATCCTTTCGATATCTTGCTCGGTAAAATTAATAAAGCCCTTCTCTCTTGCAAGAGATTCAGCGAAGCTGTAAATTTCGGGATCCTCTACCGGCATGAGGACAACATCGAAGACACTCCCAACCTCTTTCGCTGTCTCATCAGGGAGAGAAAGATGGCCATCGGGGAGAACTTTGCCTATGAATCTTTTTACTGTGCTTTTCATATACCCATCACCTCCTTCGTTTATATTTCATTCCAGGAAATACCGTTCAGGGTTAAAATTGACCCATCCATCCTCCAAGCTTGGAAAGCCAAAGGGGCTGACCTATTTATACCAAAAATTTAATTTTATAGCAATTTTTTAGGAACCCGGGATCGGTAGGCAGAAAGCAATAATCAATAATTCAATTTAACTTTTTTGTCTTCTTCAGAGTAGTCTACTTTTAAGTAGACTAATTGGAACCAATTGTCAAGCTGCAATTTTCAGTCAATTTTTAGGAAAACTTCCCAAGGCGAGGTGTGAAAAAATTGTGAAGTAATTGAATAAAAAAGACCGAAATAGATGGAACTAACTGAACTATTTGGAAATGCAATTAATAATATTTTTTCAGTAATTTACGGGAAACCAGACCAAAATCAAGGGGTTAGAAAAATCGCCCCTTTTTGATTACAAATCAGCAGCTCTGCCGTTGAGCTACGTGGGCTAGCCGAGGCTACTGCCTCGGAGTTCAGAGTGTTGAGTTCAAAGTTAGGAGTAAGAGCCCCACTCCAGCCTTACCCGGATACAGGGCGTGTAAATATTAGTTCCTCTCAAGATGCTATTATAGAATAAAGAATGAACCTGGGTAAGTCAAGCTCCAATCGTAAATCCACTCTCGCGGGAATGACAAAGAGGGATTGACCTCAACCCTTAACCTCCCATACCCCTCACCTCAATCCTCTCCCCCAAGGGGAGAGGAATAATGGGGAAGGGATTCTTCTCTCGCTAAGGGAGAGGAAGAAGGGACGAACTACTTCCTTTTTTCTTCGATGGCTTTTTCTAAAATCTTTATTCCCTCCTGAGAGACATTGATAGACTGGGTCAGAGATTCCCTGGCCATCTGAGGATTGTGAAATCCATCGCTGTTCTCAGCGGTCCACCATTCCCAGAGGATGTGAGCTTTGTCATGAAACGGCCATATCTGATTCAGTATTTCGTCTCTCACCCCTAAGTCTTTTGCCCGGGTATAAGTTTCGATCAGTTGGCCTAACCAGAATTCAGCCTTCCGCATCTTTCCGCGAATATAATTCTGAATAGCATCGACCTGATATTCGGCCTCCTCCTGAGACCAATAAGAGTGGCAGCGCACGCAGGTGTCTTTAAATATATACCTTGCACTTCTCTGTCCGTGAAAGGTAAAGGTTTTCTTTTTTTTGTCTTTGACCTTTGGCATATGGCAATCCTTACATTCCACGCCAGCCCGTTCATGTCTACTCTCCCAGAAGGTCTCAACCTCGGGATGCTGGAGTTTTGTAAGGGGTGCTCCTGTGACGGCATGTTTAAAATCTTTTAAACCGATTTCAGCGTACTTCTTCTGGATATCGAACACATTTACCCATGGAAAATAGTTGGCTCGACGATCTTCCATAACGATCGGGATTTCATTCTTTGGATCAAACCCAGGATTGCAATTATATTCCACATGGCACTGAGCACACAGGAGATTGGAATCGGGTTTGTTAAGGATTCCGATGGCCCGGAAGGGTTTGCCATCCCTTTTGAATTCCATCTTCGTCAGGGTCACTTTTTTGCTCTTCTCTTTGTCATAAGGATAAGTTCCCTCTCCCCGATCTGAAACGGCCTCGATTAAGGCGTCCCGCACCACCCTCGGTCTTGCTGCATGGGGATCATGGCAATGGATGCACCCCATGGGATTTTTCAGGTACATCTTGGCCATATAGATGGCTGCAGGATTTCCTCCCCTCTTCAAATCGGAAGCAGGATGAGGGTCCCCCATATAGGGCCATTTCAAAATGGCATCCGTGGTCTTGCAAGTGAAGCAGACCGTATTAGCCGCTTTCGACGTCTGAGGAAACTCTTTCCCCGTATCGACCAGGACATCCCAGGCCTTCCCCGGTTTGCTAATCTCCTTCCAGCTTTTTAATTGAAATCTCCCTCCATAGGCCCGATCCACCAGGAGGTGATCGACGAACATGAAAATGTGAGACCTGGGCTCGTCATGTTCTTTCGTGAAGCCATGGGGCGTCATCAATTTATCAAAAGTTGGTGACCG
>JBFMAE010000378.1:0-4160 GCA_040756085.1 Thermodesulfobacteriota bacterium
AGGCAGGGACAGAAAGACTCCCCTACATTTCATGGTGGATAGTCAACTTTTAGATAAAGAGGCCAAATAGTATGGGAAGAAAAACTATTCAGTGTCCCAAATGCCAAAATGAGATCGAGCTTTACCAGAATCCTATCCCCACAGTCGATATCATCATTGAAATCGAATCAAAGGGGATCGTGCTGATCAAGCGGAAGAACCCTCCCTATGGCTGGGCAATTCCCGGAGGTTTTGTCGATTACGGAGAATCTCTGGAAGAAGCAGCCCTAAGAGAAGCCAAGGAAGAAACCAACCTCGATGTGGAACTACTCAAGCAATTTCATACCTATTCAGATCCCAATCGAGATCCGAGACATCACAGCATTTCAACCATTTATATAGCAAAAGCTAAAGGAATACCTAAAGCTAAAGATGATGCTCTGGAGATTGGGATTTTTAATGAATCAAACCTGCCCGATGAAATCGCTTTTGACCACCGCTTCATCCTAAAGGACTATTTCAGATTAATTCTTTGATGGCCTTCTCAATTCGATTCAATCCCTCCCGGATGTCTTCCATGGAGGTCGCATAAGAAAGCCTTTCGAAGGGATCTGCTCCAAATTCAACTCCAGGAACGAGAGCCACTCTGGCCACATCTAAGAAAAAATCAGCCAAGTGAGTAGAGTTTTCAATCTTCTTCCCTTGATAGGACTTCCCGTAATAAGAAGAGAAATTTGGAAAGACATAGAAGGCCCCGACCGGTTTAAAACAGGAGACCCCTTCCATCTTGTTCAGGCGATCCACGATATAATTTCGCCTCTCGGCGAAGGCCGAAACCATCTTCTTCACCTCATCCTGGGGACCGATAAGAGCCTCCACAGACGCCTTCTGGGCAATGGAGGTAGGGTTGGAAGTACTCTGGCTCTGGATATTGTTCATGGCTGAAATGATCTCTTCAGACCCGGCAGCATAACCGATCCTCCATCCTGTCATCGCATAGGTCTTGGCGACCCCATGAATAATGATGGTCCTGTTCTTTATCTCCTCGCCAAGGGAAGCTATGCTAGTGAATTCAAACTCATCATAGACAATCTTTTCGTAAATCTCATCCGAGATGATAAAAAGACTGTTTGAGATTGCAATCTCAGCAATCGCTTCCAATTCCTTTTTCGTATAAGCACTCCCTGTTGGATTGGAGGGGCTATTCATAATCAAAGCTTTCGTTTTTGGTGTGATTGCCTTTTTCAGGTCCGTGGGCGTCACTTTAAACCCATTCTCTTCTTTCGTCTCAAGAATGACCGGTGAAGCCCCAGCCAATGCCACCATGGGAGGGTAAGAGACCCAGTAAGGGGCTGGGACGATCACTTCATCTCCCTGATCGAATAGAGCCTGCGCCAGATTGTAGAAGGAATGTTTCCCTCCACATGAAACCAGTATCTGAGACCGTTTATAGGTTAAGTGATTGTCTCTCTCGAATTTATGGACAATCGCATCTTTTAACTCATCAATCCCTCCCACCGGCGTATATTTGGTGAAGCCTTCTTCTATCGCCTTCACGGCAGCCCGCTTAATGTTGTCAGGGGTATCGAAATCTGGCTCGCCTGCACCAAAACTGATGACATGGATTCCCTGTGCCTGCATCGATTTGGCTTTGGCATTGATGGCAAGGGTAGGGGATGGTTTCAGACTTTTCGCTCGACTGGAAAGAATGGACATTTCAACACCTCCGCAGATGATTAAGGCCTAAAAAGGACCTCAGAAATTTTGTTGATCCTTTCTACCCCTTTCACCTCATGAGGTAAGAGGGGGAGTTCGATCAGTTTAATACTATGGATATATTGGTCTTTCAATATTTTGATATAAGATTGTTGCATCTCTTTCCTGATTTTGTGAAAATCGCAGTCAGCCTCCTGAATCACATAGTTAACAATCAAATGATTCACCTTGAGTTGATATTCATCAAAATCTTTAATGATCCTCTCCGTCTGCCTGACGCCGAGGGCCTCGGGTATGGTGACGATGATAAATTCGGATTTTTGAGGATCCCGAATAAAATTGACTACTTTTTCCGCTAAGTCCTCCCATCCGCTGATGATTTCCAATAGAGATCTCTTCCCCTTTTTTAACTTAACAGTTTCCTTTAACTTATCGAAGTAACTATAAAGATTCATATAGAATTTTGTTGCAGCTTCGAGATGTTTCAAAAATATCTGCGGCAGATGGAGGAGCCTCAAGGTGTGACCTGCCGGGGCGGTATCCCAGACGACTAAATCGTACTGCCCACTTTCGACCAGTTCCAATATGTAATTGAGCATATATTCTTCTTCAATTCCGGGGGCCCCTCCGATATAGTCAACAAAATCGTAATCCAAAGAGGTAAAGGACGATACCACTTCATAGATTTCAGGCCCAAATCGGTCCTTCCATTTTTTTAAGACCACATCAGAACTAATCTCAATACCATACAGGTTTTTTGCATTTTGAATAGGAGTCTCCTGATCCCCGATCTCCATCTCAAAAATGTCTGAAAGGGAAGGGGTAGGGTCACTCGATATGATTAATGTCTTTTTCCCCTTGAGGGAAAAATGGAGTGCAATGGCAGAGGCGCAGGTCGTCTTGCCCACGCCTCCTTTTCCCCCGATCATAATGAGACGTTTGGGTTCCTGATCAAGGCGTTTTAATGAATTGTCCATCAATATCTCCAGAGGATTTGATTTTAAAGATATTAGACTTTATAATATTTAATTATTTAGGTCAAGAAATTTACATCCTTCGGATATATTTGGAGAAGAGACTTGCCAGCGGGATTGATCGAAATCGACCAAGAATTATGTAAAGACTGTAAATTTTGTATTTCTATTTGCCCCCACCGGCTGATCGAATCTTCTGATCGAATGAATCAGAAAGGATATTATCCTGCCTATTATACGGAAAAAAATCTGAAAAAAGAGAATAGAAAGTGCACAGGGTGTGCTCTTTGCGCCATCTCCTGTCCAGAAATCGCAATTGAGGTGTACCGTGCCTAAGGTGTTGATGCGGGGGAACCATATTGTTGGAGAAGCGGCTATCCGGGCTGGGTGCCGCTTTTACTTCGGGTATCCCATTACCCCCCAGAATGAAATCCCCGAATATATGTCTGAGAGGCTCTCTGAACTGGAGGGAGGGGTTTTCGTCCAGGCTGAAAGCGAGATCGCTTCGATCCACATGGTTATCGGTGCAAGTATGGCAGGAGGAAGGGCAATGACCTCCTCGTCAGGTCCTGGGATTAGCCTCAAACAGGAAGGCATCTCATTCTTATCCGCCCTGGAGTTACCTGCGGTAATCGTCAATATGACCCGCGGAGGTCCGGGTCTGGGAAACATCGCTCCAGCCCAGTCTGATTATTTTCAGGCGACCAGAGGGGGAGGGCATGGCGATTATCGAAATATCGTTCTCGGACCAAACTCCGGCCAGGAGTTGGCAAATTTGACCTTCGAGGCATTCGATCTCGCAGATAAATACCGAATTCCTGTTATTATCTTGGGAGATGGAATGCTCGGGCAGATGATGGAACCAGTTGAATTACCGCCAGAAATTACAATAAAAAAGATGCCCTATAAGGATTGGACCCTGACAGGTGCCAAGGGCAGGCCCAGTCGCTTCATCCGTTCACTCATCTTAGATCCGATTGAGGAGGAGGAACATAACTGGAAGCTGATGAGGAAATATGAAAGGATTGCAAAAGAAGAAGTGAGATGGGAAACCTACTTTACCGACGATGCTAAAATGATTGTCGTCGCCTTCGGGATTGCCGCCAGAATTGCAAAAGGAGCGATTAAAAGAATGAGAGAGGAAAGGGAGAAGGTCGGGCTCTTTCGTCCTATTTCCCTATGGCCATTCCCCTATAAAGCTCTCAAGGAATATACGAAAAAAGTGAAGCACTTTTTTGTGTTTGAAATGAACATGGGACAGATGGTAGAAGATGTGAAATTGGCCCTTGAAGGAAGCAGCGAGGTGCATTTTTATGGGAGACCCGGAGGAATTGTCCTGACCCCGTTAGAAATTTCAAGGGTCATCTCTAGTGTAATGGCGCATAAATAACTTGACATTTAAATAATCTTTTTGTAAAATCCTTATGAATGAATATTGCAGAGCGAATTGTGCTTACCCCAAAAGAAGAAGCGACCATCCATCACTGGGCG
>JBFMAE010000379.1:0-11597 GCA_040756085.1 Thermodesulfobacteriota bacterium
TTGAAGCACCAACGACCCTGCCCCCCTTGAACCCCCCTGTGCGTCGCCTATAGGGATCAATCACGAAGACCCTTCTCGTCTTGGGATCCCTCCAGTGATTCGAGATATACACCGGCCTGTGATGAACATAAACACACCTGTGAAAGTTAGTTAGGACATAAAAACCCGGAAAGTAGACTCCAGTCCACCAGAACGGGTAAGGTACCCAGACGTAAAGGTACAAATATGGCCATGGAGGTGGAATATATGTGACAATCGGTGAACCATAAATATTGTAGTAATTGGTTACCATAGGTTCAGAATAGTAGCTATAAGTTCTCGGTGGTTCTTCAGAGGGGTAGTCCGTCCTTCTATCAGCCACTACACTCAGACCAACCTCAGCGACCAAATCCTGTAATGTCTTTAGGGCTTCATCCCTTCCCATAGATAACCTGCCTGCATCCGCCGCATCCCCGACCGCATTCTGCAATTCCCCAATGATATCCGGAGTTACAGGATAGTCAGAGATCCATCCATTGTTGGGTGATATCCCCGTGGAGGACAGCATCGTCTCCGCTTCGGCTTCGTTTTGGGGGGTACCTATCCCTAGCCTCTCAACGAGCTTTATCGCAAAATCCCCCTCCCGAACGAGGGTCTGCTCGATTGGAGGGGCCTGGCTGGCAGCCTCTTGGGCACGGAGGTTCTGGGATATGGGTAAGATGAGGAAAGCAATGACAGCGGCAATTATCTTGAGAGTTTTCATATTCATCCCTCCCTATGTTTAGACGAGAACAATTCTCCTTTTATTCAATGCTACCTAATCTAACTGAAAAGTCAAGTTTACGGGCGCTCCACACTCCTGACAAATGCGGACATCTCCGAAATAAACGATTCCATTGGCGAGGACAGGTGAAAATAGAAACGATACACAGGTTCAAAATTGCCTCTACTTCCTTAGTTTCAATGAAGTTAGTGATTATTAATCGTAATCTCCAAATTTATACCAAAGTTCAATATTGAGGAAGAAGTCGACAGAATGGCTTGCAATGGCCTTTTTTCAAATCCTGCCATTCGAAACGATCAGGTCTGGCCCAACTCATCACGGCCCGACAATACTTTTTATATGTCAGGTCCCCGGTTGTATCCTGTTATTGAGTAGAAAAGTATTTCTTCTCTGAGGTTTTTGTGATATATAGATATATAAAGGTAACGAATATAGACCATGTTCAATCCATGAAATCTCAAAGGAGAAGGTCTTATGAAGAATGATCCTGGGTTGCAGACAAACAATGTTCGGTCAGACGATAGGAACTATTCACCCAAGCGGAGAGGAATCGGATCCGGCAACAGCAAATCCCTCCGCATTCTAATTGTAATTCTCCTCGTATTGTTTTTTTTCGGGGGTATCCTTTACTTCTTCAGCAGACGACCCCCCTCCGGCGAGGCAACCCTTTTGCAGTCAAAGGTGCCTGCTCTGGAGCAGAAAATCGCTGAGATTGAAAAACAACTCACAGAGCTTCAGGTAAAAATCAGCACTTCGGGGCCAGACCCAGCCCTTCTTCAGCGGTTGGACGCTCTTGCCCAGAAAGTAGAGACACTGGAAAAACAAAAACAGCCAGCAGCCGATTCAAAAGCAAAGCCTTCTGCGCCCTCAAAACCGATAGTCTCGACCGGAAAACAATACCACACGGTTCAGAAAGGAGAAACTCTCTACCGGATCAGCAAAAAATACAGGATCAGCGTGGAGGAACTCCGAAAACTGAACAATCTTTCTGCGGAACAACCGCTTCGCACCGGGGAAAAGCTCCTGGTTTCACCTGGACGTTAGTCATCAATTCAGCGTTCGACACGAAGAAGTAAGGATCACCATTAACAGTGGCCATTGGTTTACCCTCCCCCTCATCTTTCAAATTCCAAAAAGCCAAACCTAACCCCATTTCCTCTGACCCAAAAATAGCGGGAGACCCGATCATCGTATTTCCTCGGAACCCTGATTATGAGATTTTTCAAAGAAGAGAAACCCCATCTCCCATAGACCATGGGAAGCCTTCCCATCAAAGGATGTGTATTTTTATTGATTTATGTCCCCTCTGATATTAAAATGAATATTACCTTTGGAAAATATAATAGAAAGGAGGGTACTATGAATATTCCAGAATATGTCCCGGTTGAGGATGTCAGGAGAGTTTGTAAAGAGCTGAAGATTAGAGACTGGACAAAATTGAAGGAGCCGAAAGTACTTCCAAAAGAAGCCCGTGTGATTCTTTCAAAGGTGAATGTTTCGAGAATGAATATCTCCCGTGAGGAGTTTCGTCAGGGCCTTGAAGTAGAACTTGAGCATGGCACAAGATTTAAGGATGCAAATGTGACAAATAATCATCCTATTTTGACCGGTAAAATCGTAATAGCACATCTCAAAGAATCTCTGGATTATTATAAACTCCTCGAAGTGGCAGAAATAGAGGGCGATTTGCTCAAGGCCGTCGTTGCTAAGAAATCAAAAAAAGTCGAAGCCTTATATCGAAAACTCATCAAAGCAAAATTGAATCTTAACAAGGCAGAGGCAGACCAAATAGCGTAGCCGTTCAGGGGAACATTTTATACGGTCCCCTACCTGCTTCATGCACCAGTCCGCCTGATCTTCTTTCGTTTTGAAAGAGGGCGCTGTCTGAGGAGCACATAAGTTGCCCCAGCACCTCCATCACAGATTCTTGCGCTGGAATAGGCCGCAATCCATTTCCGCCATGGGCTGCGGGTAAGCCACTCGACGACTTTCCTTTTTAAGACAGGTTCAGATGGAGAAGAAAGCCCACGCCCATGGATGATTAAAAGGCCTGTCTTCCCTGTGGTCACAGCCCATTTTAAAAATTTTTCGAAAACTTCCTTTGCATCCTCTACAAGTAATCCATGAAGATCAACATGTGCCTGAATCGAATAATCTCCCCGATGTAAACGTCTTGCAATCTCCGGATGGACATGATACCCGGTACCTTCGATGTATTCCGGCGTGTCAGAAACATTAAAACCCGTTCCATATTTAACGAGATCTTTAAGTTTTGACAAGGTTTCGGCGTCCTCTTTATCCCTTGAACTCTCTGGTAATTCGATTTGCAATATTCTCTGAACACAATTGTTCCTCGGGATTGGAGTGACACCCTCCATGGCCTCTATAAATAGTTTTTCCTCCAATTCAGGGTTCTGTTCCCGATCACGGTCTTTGACATCGGGTTTCTTGCGTTTAGGAAGAGAAAAAGACTTGTTTTCGAGCAAGGTTTTAAGATCTTGGAAGGATTTGAAGGTAAGTGAAGATTTAGAAGACTTCATATCCTACCTCCCTCACTTTAAAAAACTTTCAGGATATTATTTTAATTTTATCTAAAAACAAAGGAAATATCAAACTGATCAAAATAACCCCATCTTTTCATAAAAGATTTATCCCGTTAGAAAGCCCCGCTTTTTAAACCTGTTCCTGACAGGTTCAGGAAGCGGGAGGGTCCGTTTGACATAAAATGATCTTTTAAAATATTGGAACTTTTTTGTCTCCTTCTTGTCTATAAAATAAAAGACACTTAAAGGAGGGAAACAAAATGCAAAAAAAAACCATTCCCTTTATTTCAGCCTTATTCATTCTTTTCACATTCATTTCAAGCGTCGCTCATGCCCGGCAGTCGGAGAAGGATGACAAAACCCTCTCTCCCTACTTTTTTGTTAAGAGTGACAGCAGTGAAGTAGATCAACTCCCCCTGAAATCGACATCGGCAGATGTGAAAGTGATCGGTGTAATTGCAGACGTTGTAGTTACCCAGATCTATAAGAACGAAGGAAACAAACCGTTGGAAGCAATCTACATCTTTCCTGCATCTACACGGGCAGCCGTTTACGGAATGAAAATGACCATCGGAAAACGGACTATCATTGCCAAGATTCAAGAACGGGAAGAGGCACGACGGCAATACGAACAGGCAAGACAGGATGGGAAGAGCGCATCCCTACTGGAACAACACCGGCCCAATGTATTCCAGATGAATGTTGCCAATATCTTGCCTGGAGATGTGATCCATGTGGAGCTTAAGTATACGGAATTACTGGTTCCCTCTGATGGGATTTACGAATTTGTTTATCCAACGGTGGTGGGACCACGCTATTCCAACCAGCCCGCCGAAACAGCCCTCCCCTCTCAGATGTGGGTAGAGAACCCCTACCTCCATCAGGGTGAATCTCCAACCTACACTTTTAACATTACGGCCAGCCTTGCTGGGGGTCTCCCGATTCAGAATGTTGCCTGCACCTCCCATAAGGTAGAGATCCATTATGATGGGACGTCCCGTGCCTCTATCAAACTCAACCCTTCAGAAAAGAACGGAGGAAACCGTGATTTTATTCTTAAATACCAGCTCGCCGGCGGCAAGATCGAATCCGGACTTCTTCTATTAGAAGGAGGGAAAGAAAACTTCTTCCTGCTCATGCTTCATCCTCCGAAACGAGTGAATGTCAGTCAGATCCCTCCCCGTGAGTACATCTTCATCGTCGATGTCTCCGGTTCCATGTATGGTTTTCCTTTGGACATATCAAAAAAACTTCTTAAAGATTTGATTGGAACCCTCCGCCCTACTGACAAATTTAATGTGCTCCTTTTTGCTGGTGGCTCCTCTTTGATGTCGGAGCAATCCCTCCCAGCCACTTCCGAAAACATCCGTCAAGCAATAACCCTCATTGAAAAACAACGTGGAGGAGGTGGGACAGAGCTTTTGCCGGCCCTGAAACGGGCCATATCTCTTCCGAGATCCGAGGGACATTCGCGAACCGTTGTCATTGCCACGGATGGTTATGTCACTGTGGAAGAGGAAGCGTTTGACCTGATTCGTAAAAACCTCGGTGATGCCAATATGTTTACCTTCGGAATCGGATCAAGCGTTAATCGCTATCTCATCGAGGGAATGGCCAGAGTTGGAATGGGCGACCCCTTTGTCATTACAAAACCTGAAGAAACTCGTGAAAAAGCAGAAAGATTCAGGAAAATGATTGAATCACCGGTTTTAACCAACGTCAGGATAGACTTCGGGAAATTCGATGTCTATGATGTGGAACCGCTTAGCATCCCTGATGTATTTGCCGAGAGGCCTGTCCTTGTCTTTGGCAAATGGCGTGGTCGGCCGGCGGGTGAAATTACTTTAAAAGGAATGACAGGTAACCAACCCTATATGGATAAGATCGATATTCATAAAGAAAAACCGACCAAGTCAAACTCCGCCCTTCAATACCTCTGGGCCCGGCACCGAATTGCCCTTCTCTCCGATTACAATCATCTTCATCCTGACAAGGAAAGGGTCAAGGAAGTGACCCGTCTGGGTCTATCTTATAATCTACTGACTGTTTATACATCATTTGTAGCCATCGATACGGAGGTCCGCCTCACAAACGGCCAAACGGTTACCGTCAAACAACCTCTTCCATTACCTGAAGGAGTTTCTGATTATGCAGTGGGGAGAGGAATGGTTGCACAAAAAGCGATGGCTCCGCTTGCTGCTTTTAGATCCGCAGAGATTGATAAGAGCCAGGTGAAAGAAGAGGAATCCAAATCGAGGTTATTGCGATTTAAAGTCGAATTGGGAGAAATATCGACAATTGACGGGTTTTCAAAAGAAGTCATCGAGAAAGCCCTAAAACGACAGCTCCCCTCCATCGAGGAATCTTGCCAAAAGGCGTTGGAGAAACAACCCCATCTAAAGGGTGAAATTTCTTTTCAATTTGTCATTGATTCTAAAGGTCGTGTGGCCAAGGTGAGTTTGGTTTCGGGTAAGTTAAACAATAAGAAAATTGAAAAGTGCATTCTCCAGAAGATCAAAGAGTTGAATTTTCCTGCACCCGAAAACAATAATCCTGTAAGGGTCACTGTTTCATTCAATCTGAAATGGACATAAATGTTTAAGGGGCTGGTCATCTGAGCAAAAAGCCAGCCCTTTTATTTCTTCTACCCTCCACTTCTTCCCTCTGATTAAAGCGATGCAATTTGTATTGACTTAAGAATTGTTTTAAAAATAAAATGATGTTCCATTTGGGAGGAAAGGAGATACGATGAGCACAATTAAAATTATGCCATGTCTCGATATGAAAGAAGGCCGGGTCGTCAAGGGTATAAATTTTGTAAATTTAAAAGATGCAGGCGATCCTGTAGAAAATGCAACCTTTTATGAAAAAGAAGGGGCGGATGAGTTGGCCATGCTCGATATCGCCGCAACATTAGAAAACCGTAAGACCAGGCTGGAATGGGTCGAAAACGTCTCTTCGGTGATTCACATTCCGCTAACCGTTGGCGGTGGCATTTCCACATTGGAAGATATTGAGCTGGTATTGAAGACAGGCGTTGATAAGTTTTCGATGAACAGTGCTGCTATCAGGAATCCGGATCTGGTCAAGCAGGCTTCAGATAGATTCGGCAGGGAGAAAGTGACCGTAGCGATCGATGCAAGAAGAAACAAGGCCATGCCATCCGGGTTTGAGCTGGTGATATCGGGTGGCACCAAACCCGTAGGGAAAGACGCCGTAGCCTGGGCCAAACAGTGTCAGGAATTGGGTGCAGGAGTGATCCTGCCAACGAGTATGGATGGCGATGGGACCCAGGCCGGCTACGATCTTGAATTTACAAGGGCGATCTCAGATGCCGTTGATCTCCCCGTGGTCGCCTCAGGGGGAGCGGGTAAGCTTGAGCATTTTTATGAAGGAGTTGTTAAAGGTGGTGCCCAAATTTTATTGGCTGCTTCGGTTTTTCACTACCGCATCTTAAGTATCAGAGAGGTTAAAGAGTATTTAAGAAAGAAGGGGGTGCAGGTCAATTTATAAAACTTCATAATTTCCCAGCTCTCAGAAATAGAAGTTTAGCTCCGCCTCAAAGAAGATGGGTGACCCTAGATTTCAGATTTTTGACCCCAGATTTTGCTATGAGGAGAATCTTTAACCAATTGTTATGGGGTTCTAAATGTGCTAAATTAGGTTTTTATGAAAAAGGTCTTTCCCTTTCATGGCATTTTGGGACTTATTCTCCTCATCCTCTCCGAAACCCTCCACTTTAAAAAGATCGAACCTTTTTACAGCTGGTTTTACTGCTTTGCCTGGTGGTCTTACATTCTTGCGGTGGACGGGTTCATCTATCGTTTAAAGGGAAATTCCCTGATCCTAAGCCGGACCAAAGAATTCTTTTTGATGATCCCCTGGTCAATCTGCATCTGGCTGATTTTTGAGGCAGCCAACCTCTCTCTGGAGAACTGGTACTATATCAACCTTCCGCACTCCATGATAGAGAGGTGGCTGGGTTATGCAATCGCTTACGGCACCGTTCTTCCCGGAATATTTGAAACCGCGGAATTTTTAGAAACCCTTGGACTGTTTAAAAAATCATCGATCAAAAAAACGGTTATCTCCCGCGACGGACACATCGTTCTAATCCTTTTAGGGACCATTTGCCTCGTCTTCTCGATGGTCATCCAAGAGTACTTCTTTCCTCTGATCTGGATGGGTTTCATCTTTCTCCTGGAGCCTTTCAATTATCGGGCCGGAGCGAAATCTCTCCTGAGGGACCTCGAACAGGGAAATCCAAAGAAAATATATCTCTTTCTCATTGCCGGACTGATCTGCGGTTTTCTCTGGGAGTTCTGGAATTTCTGGGCTCTCTCAAAATGGGTCTATACGGTCCCTTTCTTCGAGGAGAGGAAGGGGTTTGAAATGCCCTTCCCCGGCTTTCTGGGCTTCCTCCCCTTTGCCGTTCAGGTTTATGTGATGTATCACTTCATCTCCCTATTCCGCCATCAAAGAGGATGGGAAGAAACCACCTATCAACTCAATCCCGAAAAAAGGACAAGACCCTTGACCACCCTCTTAACGACAATCCTGATCGGGAGTTTCTCCATTCTTATCTTCAAAGCGATCGATCTCAAAACGGTTGACTCTTATGAAACCCGGCTCGAAGATGCTTACTGGATTGATCTCAAATATCAAAAGGAACTTCCAAAAGTTGGAATTGCCACACTGGATGACCTCCTCTCAAAAACCCGAGAAAAAAAGGAAAGAGATGAACTCGCCCTCCGCCTCCTCATCCCAAAAGAGGAGCTCGTCCAGTGGGTGGAAAAAGCTCGATTGGTCAAGTTAAAGGGACTGGGTGTTGAAAATCTCCGTTTATTAGAGGGGGTGGGCATCCATTCGGTCTCGGCTCTTGCAAAAGAAGATTCAGAAAAACTCTACACGAAGATGGAACAAATCTTCCATGTAAAACCACCCCCTAAGAAGGCAAAGATTCGAATCTGGGTGAGAGAAGCACAAAAGAAAGTTCTGAGTTCGCCCTGAACCATGAAAGGTTCAGGGCTGCCATGTACCCCACGTGGTGCATGGCGGAGTTCAGTAGGGAACGGTTTGAAACCGTTCCGTACAGGAGTTCGGGGTTAAGAGGTCGCGTCGGCATTTGCAATCACAATTCACCAATCACGAGCCACGAGGTTTATCATGGAATACGGAGCGATGAATTTTCCAATCAAACCTCTCCTGAGGGAAATCGATGAGATCGGGGAGATGGGTTTCGATTATGTGGAGCTGACCATGGACCCACCTGAAGCGACTCCTCAAAAAATCCTGTCTCAAAAGAAATCGATCCAGGACCTTCTCAATCGCTATCAAATAGGAATCATGGGACATCTTCCCACATTTGTCTGGACATCGGACCTCTATGAAAGTCTGAGGAGGGCTTCTCTCCAGGAAATCTTTGATGCCCTGGAGGCTGCGGCAGAATTGGGGATTGAAAAGGTCGTGCTTCACCCTGGATATATTACCGGCTTAGGAAAATTCATCCTGGATAAAGCTAAAGGATACGGAATGGATTCGATCGAAGCCATCTTGAAGAAAGCGGTGAACCTCAATATCACCCTCTGTATCGAAAATATCTTTCCACAAGCCCACTTTCTCTCAAGCCCTCATGAATTCCAGAAGGTTTTTGAGGCCTTTCCAGAACTCCGCCTGACCTTGGATATCGGCCATGCCAATCTGGGTGTTGGAAAGAATAAATCCTCAGAGTTCATTCGTTACTACGGTTACCGTATCGGCCATGTCCATGCCAACGACAACTTTGGTAAGGAAGACAGTCACCTTCCGATCGGTGCCGGGATCATCGATTTTGAAAAAATATTGAGGGAACTTAAGGAGGCTCAATACGACGACACAATTACCCTCGAAGTCTTCTCCAGAGACAGGGATTACCTCAAGATCAGCATGGAGAAGATGAAACGCATGTGGGAGGCTCTGTGATTATCGCTGTCGCCTTCTCCGTTCTGGTCGCCCTCTTCCCCAAGAAGTTGACCCGATCATGCCAGGCCTGCAAAAAAACGGTCTCTTCAAGGGCCTGGATCTGCCATCATTGCGGGGAATCACTTGTTCTTGATGAGGAAGAGGTTACTCTGAAAGTTTGATGAGATTACCGGTCTTTCTCGAACGACGAAGCACGGTTTTGAAAAGGACGGCCTCAAGGATCAGATAAAATCCTACCAGACCAAATCCCCAGGCTAAACCATTTTTAAATCCTCCATGAAATCCATAGAAAGACCGGAAATACTCTAAAAAATAGGTCAGTGGAATGGCCTGGGCGATCTCAGGGAGAGGAAAGGGAAGGATGGAAATAGGATAGTATATTCCACAGATCAGGACCATCAGACTGACGATGGACCAGGCTGCCACCTCAGCCTTATATCCGAAGAGAAGGACCAGGATACAGACGCTGATCCCCACAGAGGCAGAGGTGAGGAAAAGGCCTATCAGGAAAAGACTGAGAGCACCTATTCCAGGTTTTAAAAAGTCGAAGCCAAAGGCAAAAGCGCTGAAGACCGAAAGCAATAGAAAGACGAAGAAGGATCGGATCATGCCAATCAACCAGGACCCTGAAATCAATTGAAAAGGGTGTACCGGAGCGATGAAGGTGTGCTTAAGGGATTTTGACCAGAGATCGTAGAGGAGCACATAGGCCACATCGATTTGACAGACCTGAATCACGCTCATGGAGATGACGCCAATCAGAATGAAACCGGACATGTTGGCATCCAGCTTCAGAAAGCTGGTCAGAAGCCCCACAGAGAAGAAACCGACCACAGGCCAGAAGAGGATCTCAAAGAGGCTGAAGACATTCCGCTTCGTAATGATCCAATTCTTAAAAACAAAAGCCCATATCTGAATCCCTGTCCTTCGCAAATTCAATGAATACATCCTCCAAATCCGTCTGCCCTAAGGTGACTTTTTTGATTTGGGCTCCACCCTGAGAGAGTATTGCCATTAATGGACCTAACCGTTTCTCTCCATCGTCCACAATGATTTCACAAAATTTCTCAGATACGGTATAATTGATGACTCCGTCGGCGTGGAGTAAATCGTCTTCTGAAATCTTCCCTTTAAATTCGATCTTCACCAGATCCCCGATCCGGACCAGACGTTTTAAGGCTTCGGCCGTCCCTGTCGTTAGGATTTCCCCGGCTCTGAGAAAAGCGATACGGCCGCACATATATTCCGCCTCTCTCATATTGTGAGTCGAGAGCAGGAGGGTCATTCCTCTCTCTTTCTGAATCGACAGTATCTTCTCCCGTATTCGTTTGGAGATATCCGGATCGAGACCCACCGTTGGTTCATCTAGAAAGAGTACGGCCGGATCATTGAGAAGGGATTTGGCCAGGGAGAGTCGCTGTTTCATTCCGGTGGAGAGCCGATCAAAGGGGACATCCCGATGTTCATTCAGGTCAAAAAGACCGATCAATGACTCAACCTTTTTCTCCCGCTGCTTTCCTGTCAAACCATAAAGCATTCCATAGAAATGGAGATTTTCCCTGACTGTCAGACTCCAGAGGAAATTGGCATTTCCGCTCGAGATGTTCATTTTTTCTCTGATCCGATGCCCATCCTGTAGGCCATCGATGCCGAGGACCTGGACCTTTCCTTGATCAGGGAGGAGCAATGTAGAGAGGATCGAGAGGAGAGTGGTCTTTCCTGCACCATTGGGCCCCAGGATACCGAAAATCTCCCCTTCCTCGATCTGGAGGTCAATCCCCTTGAGAGCCTTTTTCTCTCTCTTCCTCCACCAACCCGATCGAAAGGTCTTGAAGATTCCCTCTGCTTTGATTGCGAGTGCCATCAACGCTCCTGTTCATCTGGTCTTTCTGGTTTATCTGGTCTGTTTCGTTAACCAAAGAAACTAAACAAACCAAAAAAACCAAATAGACCAATAAAGTATATTATGGAATCGATCATTTGCCAAATGGAAATGTGACACCTACACTTCCATCACCCTTGCCTACCGCCAAGCAGGCTGGAAGGATGAAAATGGTAGTGGTGTAAAGGTTGCGAAGCCAGTTTCGTACATGGTCAATGGGTTACGATTAGAAGATTTTAAAGACCCACAACATAACCCTTAACGAAACGGGCCCTGAACCTAGCATGGTACAGGGCGGGCATCTTTATCCTTACCTTCGGACCCAAATTCCGATTTAGAAGGTGTCATTGCCTGCCTGCGGTAGGCAGGCGAATGAAATGAAGCAATCTCGGTCTTTTGGGCTCGCCTCGCTTCGCAGTCGAAGCGGGTGAGATTGCCACGCACCTTT
>JBFMAE010000380.1:0-20591 GCA_040756085.1 Thermodesulfobacteriota bacterium
CATCATTGGACCCAACGGAGCCGGAAAGACGACGATCTTCAATTGCATCAGCGGAGTCTATCGGTCGGATTCCGGGAAGATCCTCTTCAAAGGAGAGGATATCACCTATTTAAAACCTTACCAAGTGGCCCAAAAGGGAATTGCCAGGACCTTTCAAAATATCGAACTCTTCTCTCACATGAGCACTATGGATAACCTCATGCTGGGACGCCACCTTCACATGAAGACAGGGGTCTGGAGAGGTGCTACCTTCATTTACAAAGGCTCGAAGGCGGCCAGAGAGGAGATTGAGAACAGAGGAAAGGTCGAAGAAATCATCGACTTTCTTGAGCTACAGGCCGCAAGAAATCAGTTTGTTATAAACCTTCCCTATGGGACTCGAAAACTTGTGGAGCTGGGTCGCGCCTTAGCGCTAGACCCAGAATTTATCCTTCTCGATGAACCCTCCGCTGGAATGAACATGGAGGAAAAAGGAGACCTGATGTTCTCGATTCAGGATATTCGGGACGACCTCGGCATCACCGTTCTTCTTGTAGAACACGACATGAACCTCGTCATGGACATTTCGGATCGCATCTTGGCATTAAATTATGGAGAGAGAATCGCAGAGGGGCTGCCAGAGGAGATTCAGAACCATCCCGAAGTCCTCAAGGCTTATCTGGGTGAGGAGGAGAAGGTCGTATAGGAAATGGAGCGTAACTAACGTTTGTCGTTGACGAAGCTCGTATCGACGCTCGATGGTCGATGCTGGAAGTCCGTCTCTTCTTTTATCGGGCTTCGATTGTCGAGCTTCATGCTTCGATACGAGCCTCGTCACCGTGAAACGGGATTAATCTTATACGGGCATCCTAACCTTAACCCATAGCCGGTGATAGGGGTGCCGATTCTAATGCTGCATAGGAGAACCATTGCTTAGCGTAAAAAACATCGAAACCTTCTATGGATTGATCATGGCCATCCGAGGAATCTCTCTGGAGATTAAAGAGAAACAGATCGCAGCCATCCTGGGAGCTAATGGTGCTGGGAAAACCACCATTTTAAAAACGATTATGGGGCTTTTGGAGGATCAACCGGATAAAGGTACGATCGAATTTCTGGGAAAGAGAATTGACCGGAAGGATACGGAGGAGATTGTCCGTTTAGGCATCTCCTATGTGCCAGAAGGAAGGGAAGTCTTTCCAGAGTTAAGCGTGGATGAAAACCTGAGGATGGGAGCTTACATCCGGAATGATAAGAAATCGGTAAAAGAGGATTACGATCGAGTGATCAACCATTTTCCTGTTTTAGCAGAGAGAAAAAATCAGTGGGCCGGGACATTGAGCGGTGGGGAACAACAAATGCTTGCCATGGGAAGGGCTTTGATGACCAGACCCAAACTGCTGATGCTGGATGAACCTTCGCTGGGACTATCTCCAATCCTCGTTCAGGAAATCTTCAGAATCATCAAAACGATCAATGGGGAAGGAACAACCATCCTCCTGGTTGAGCAAAATGCGAAGATGGCGCTAAAGATCTCGGATTTTGGATTTGTCCTGGAGAACGGAAGGATTGTAGCAGCGAATACTCCTCGTGTGCTTTTAGAAGATGAGGACGTGAAGGAGTTCTATTTAGGTATTCGGTCAGAGGAATCGGTCAAGGGATACCAGAGGTGGAAAAGAAAGAAACGCTGGCGATAAAAGTAGGGAACGCATATATGCGTTCCCTACTCTCCTACCTTATACATCGCTTCAATAATATCTTTATAGGTTTCATTGACGAATTTCCGCTTCACCTTCATGGTGGGGGTCACCTCTCCATCCTCTTCGTAAAGTTTTTTGGGAAGAATGGTGAACTTTTTAACCTGCTCCACACTGGCAAGCGTCTTATTTACTTGATCCACCTCTTTTTGAATCAGCTGTTTGATCTCCGGGGTCTGGGTGAGGCTGGTATAGGTGGTGAATTGAATCTTGTTATCCTGGGCATATTTGATCACATTGTCTTCGTCGATGGCGATCAGGGCGGCGAGATATTTCCGGCGATCCCCGATCACGACCGCATCATTGATGTAAGGGCTGAACTTGAGCTGGTTCTCGATATTCTGCGGAGCGATGTTCTTTCCACCCGCGGTGATGATCAGATCTTTCTTCCGGTCGGTAATCTTTAAGAACCCATTTTCATCCAATTCTCCAACATCTCCTGAGTAAAGCCAACCGTCTCTGAGCGTCTCGGCCGTGGCCTCGGGGTTCTTAAAATAACCCTTGAACACACCTGGCCCCTTTACGAGGATTTCACCGTCCGGGGCAATCTTGACCTCCACACCGGGCAGAGGTTGACCAACCCTTCCTATCCGCATACGATCCTTTCGACTCACGCTGGTCACCCCTGTGCCCTCGGTCTGACCATATCCCTCAATCAGGGGAAGGCCAATGGCATTGAAGAACTTCAGTACATCCGGTGAGATGGGGGCCGCTCCGGAATAGGCGACCCGGACACGATCGAAACCCAATCGCTCCTTCAGTTTCCGGAAAACAGCCAAATAGGCTGCTCCATAAGCAATCTTTAAGGTCGGAGGAACCGGCTGACCGGTCAGTTTTAACCCGGAATATTTCATTCCGATTCCCATACAGGCCTTGAAGACCATACGCTTAAACCACGTGGCGTCCGACATTCGGATGACAATGCCGGAGGCATATTTTTCCCAGATTCGAGGGACACCACAGATGACCGTTGGAGAAACTTCTTTCATGTTCTCCATGATGGTATCGGTATTCTCAATGAAATTGACGATCGTCCCGAACCGGTTATGAATGATAATCGTGAAGAGTTGTTCGAAGATGTGGCAAAGAGGGAGATAGGACAAACTTTCATCCGAATCATAAACCGGATTGGCGGCCACTATCGCCTCACTCATAAAGAGGAGGTTGCTATGAGTCAGCATTGCTCCCTTAGGAGGACCCGTCGTCCCTGAGGTATAGATGAGAACGGCCAGGTCATCGGCTTTCACCTCGTTCAACCGTTGTTCGAAGAGGCCGGGATTTTTTTCATCGAACTCCTTTCCAATTCTTAACAGGTCATCAAAGCTCATCAACAAGGTGTCTTTATAGCGTTTCAACCCTTCCATCTCCATGACGATGATCTTTTCCAGATGGGGGGTGTCCTTTCTGAATTTCAGGGTTTTATCAAATTGTTCCTCGTTCTCGGCAATATAGAATCTCGAGTCTGAGTTGTTGACAATGTAACCACACTGCTCTGCTGAATTTGTCGGATAAATTCCTGTTGTAATTCCTCCAGCAGACATGATCCCAAAATCAGAATAGACCCACTCCGGTCGATTCTCACTGATCACGCAAACACATTCCCCTTTTTTGAGACCGAGGCTGATGAGACCCATGGCCACCTGCCTCACCTTCTCACCGTACTTACCCCAGGATATATCCCGCCAGATCCCATATTCCTTTTCTCGCATGGCCACTTTATGGGGATTCTCCTTGACATGCTTTTGAAAATAGTTCAGCAATGTCCCTTCACTCATCGTAACCCCATCTCAATGATCATTGATCATTGCTAATTTTGCAATTTACATTGATGTTTAAAAGGGATATCTCCCCATTTTGATCACGGCATCTGCGATCTCCCGTCTCAGGGCAACCGTATTGATGGGAGTAAACCGGGCCAGTTTCTTGAGAGCGGATAATTGGGTCCGGAGCGTATCTCCTTCAGCAATGGCAGCCAGGGCTTGTTTTGCAAACCCTTCCAATCGCTCAAAGGCGTCATTCACATAGACCCTTACCATCGCCTTCTGAATCTGAGATCTTTCGTCTACAAACTTCTCCATCGTTTTCATTGCCCGAAGTAAAGCACTCTCCATGGCGAAGACCTCAATCACGATATCGCTGATCAAACCCAGAATCTCTTGCTCGTCTGCCAACTTCATCATATACTTCTGAAACGCCGCCCCTGCTACCAGAAGAGCGATCTTTTTTGACATCTCCACCATTTCCTTCTGCAAGGTGAGCTTTCCATCATCCACATCTACCTTCGGTTTAAGGGTGAGGAGTTCATTTGCCACCTTCTGAGCGGCTACAAGAACAGGGAGGCGATTCTTCATCGCCCGTTTTGTCAACATATCCATGATCAGGAGGCGATTGATCTCATTCGTTCCCTCCCAGATCCGGTTAATCCGGGAATCCCGGTAACCCCGCTCAACCGCATAATCATGAATATATCCATACCCTCCATGGATCTGAAGGGCTTCATCCACAATATAGTCCAGGACCTCTGAGGCATAGATTTTGTTGATAGAATCTTCTATCGCATATTCTTCAATCCCCTTTGCCATCTGAATCCCGGCATCTTCAGCGCGGTGGTCAATGCGCTGGAGAATCCGATCGACCAAAGCTGCTGTTCGGTAGACCATGCTTTCCACGGTAAAGGTCCGAATTGCCATTTCTGCGATCTTATGTTTGATCAGACCGAATTCTGCGATCGGCTTGCCAAACTGAACCCTCTGCTTCGCATAAGACACTGCATCCTGCAGTGCAATTTTTGCGAAACCTACTCACCCTCCGGCCAGTTTGAAGCGACCGATATTGAGTGTGTTGAAGGCGACCACATGACCCCTTCCAATCTCCCCAAGAACATTCTCCACTGGCACTTTGGCATCAGCGAAGATAACACTTCGTGTGGATGACCCTTTCACTCCCATCTTATTCTCTTCTTCATCCACCGAAACCCCTTCAAAATTCTTTTCGACAATGAAGGAGGTAAATTTGTCCCCATCCACTTTGGCATAGGTGACGAACACATCGGCAAAACCGGCATTGGAGATGAATTGTTTCTGCCCGTTTAAAATATAATATTTTCCATCGGAGCTGAGCGTTGCAACGGTCTTGGCGTTCAGAGCATCCGATCCTGCTTCTGGCTCGGTCAGGGCATAGGCGGCAATCATCTCTCCTGTGGCGATCTTTGGTAGGTATCGTTTCTTCTGATCCTTGTTACCGAAGAAGATGATGGGAAGAGAACCAATTCCGGTCTGAACCCCGTAAGCGACCATGAAGGAGCCTCCTCCCTGAGACAATTTCTCCATCATCAGGAGAACACTGACCTTATCCAATTCCTGGCCTCCATACTCCTCAGCGATATCTCCTGAAAGGAGACCCAATTCTCCCGCTTTTTTGACCAGACTCGGCAGGAGTCCTTCTTTCTGGGCTTCAATATCATCCAGTTGGGGTTGAACTTCACCCACAACGAACTCTGTAGCTGCCTTTGCAATCAACCGCTGCTCCTCTGAAAATTCCTCTGGGGTGAAAATCTCCTGAGGTGGAATCGATTCAATCAGAAATGCCCCGCCCTTCACGAACTCTTCCATGACATCCTCCTCTCCAATGTTCATAGTTCATCGTTCATCGTTCATTGTTCATTATTAATCCGTTCTCTCAAATACCCCTGCAGCTCCCATTCCACCACCAATACACATGGTGACCAGACCATAACGGACATTTCGGCGTTTCATCTCGTAGAGTAAGGTGGTGGTCAATTTTGCCCCGGTGCAGCCCAGGGGATGACCTACGGCGATTGCTCCTCCGTTGACATTCACGATCTCCGGATTCATTCCCAGCTCCCGGATAACGTAGAGGGCTTGTGAGGCAAAGGCTTCATTCAGTTCAATCAGACCGATCTGATCGAGGGTGAGCCCGGCCTTCTTTAATGCCTTGGGAACAGCATAAGCAGGGCCAACTCCCATGATTTCGGGTGGAACCCCGGCCACTGCAAAGGACCGGAAGATACCGAGGGGTTTCACCTTCAGCGCTTCTGCTTTCTCTTTTGACATCAGAACGACCGCTGCTGCCCCGTCGCTTGTCTGGGAAGCATTGCCTGCGGTGACCGTTCCTTTGGCTTTAAAGACAGGCTTGAGCGCAGCCATACCTTCCAAGGAAGCATCGTAGCGCACTCCTTCATCCGTGTCAAAAATGACCTCTTTCACGGCAACGGTGCCATCTTCCTTGATCTCTTTCACCTTCGCAGGGATAGGGATAATCTCCTCCTTAAACTTCCCCTCCCGAATCGCTTTGGCAGCCTTCTGATGGCTGGAGAGGGCAAAACGGTCCTGCTCCTCTCTGGAGATCCCAAACTTCTCAGCCACATTTTCTGCAGTGAGTCCCATGGAGGTATAGACCTGCGGGTTATGTTCTACTAAAAAAGGATTGGGGGAGGGTGTCAATCCCATGATCGGAACCTGACTCATAAACTCCACGCCTCCAGCAATCATCACTTCTACCGCTCCAACCATGATTTCATAAGCCGCTGTCGCAATGGCTTGCAACCCGGAGGAGCAGAATCGATTCACGGTCTGTCCCGACACCGTATCAGGAAACCCGGCTCTCATTGCCACGACTCTTGCGAGGTTTAATCCCTGATCGGATTCAGGGAAGGCACATCCCAGAACAACGTCCTCCACCTCCTCCACCTTCAGGCCTGGCACTCTTGAAAGGGCCTCTTTGATGACGATCGCTGCAATATCATCGGGCCGAGTATCTTTTAGGATTCCCCGTGGAGCCTTGCCCACGGCTGTCCTTACGGCTGAAACGATAACTGCTTCTTTCATCTCACAACCTCCATTGTAAATTGCAAAATTAACCCCCCTCTGTCCCCCCTTAAATTAAGGGGGGATGAAGAGTTTATTTCTCCCCTTAAATTAAGGAGGGGATAAATAGTTTGTTCCTCCCCTTAAATTAAGGAGGGATAGAGTTTGTTCCTCCCCTTAAGATAAGGGGAGGTTAGGTGGGGTTACTATTTTGAGACCGTTAATAATCGATCATTTTACATTGATTAGTTTTTAAGGGGTTTTCCTGTCTTCAGCATATATTCAATCCGCTCCTGGGTCTTGGGTTCCCCGCAGAGGCTCAGAAAAGTCTCCCTCTCCAGATCCAAAAGATATTGTTCGGTCACTTCACTTCCGTCCGGCAGGTTCCCACCTGAAAAGATGTAGGCCAATTTTTTTGCCACATGTTCATCGTACTGGCTGATATATCCACCCTCCCTCATATAGAAGAGACCCATCTGGAGCAGAGCATATCCCTTCTCCCCAAGTACCTTGATATTCCTTTTGGGCTGTGGAGTCCGGTAACCTTCTTTAACCACATTAAGGACAGTTCTCTTCGCATCATGAATCAGATGGTCTCGATTGATGGTAATCCTATCCGTGGATCTCATATAACCCAACCTCTGCGCTTCCCTTGCACTGGTTGAGACCTTGGCCGTGGCCACGGTTTCGAAGGCCTGACGAACAAACGGTAAGAAGTCCGCATCCACTCCCGGTGGAATACTTTCTGTGCACCGGAGTAACATCTCTTTGGTCCCACCTCCTGCCGGGATCAAACCTACACCCAATTCGACAAGGCCCATGTAGGTCTCTGCCGCAGCTCGGACCATAGCCGACGAAAGACAGAGTTCACATCCCCCTCCCAGGGTGAGCCCGAAGGGGGCTGTCACCACGGGCTTCTCAAAATATTTGATGGCCATTAAGATATCCTGAAAAGCTTTTACCATTGCTTCAATCTCGTCATAGTTTTCATCCTGAATCTCAAAGAGGATTAGCATGAGGTTGGCTCCTGCAGAGAAGTTCTCTCCCTGGTTTCCGATGACCAGTCCATCAAATTTCTCTCCCACCTCTTTGAGAGCTGCCTGCGTCATCTGGATCGTATCCGCACCAATGGTATTCATTTTGGAATGAAATTCGAGACAGGCCACCCCATCCCCGAGATCGACCAGACTGGCTCCGGGGTTCGAAAGAACGGTCTTCTTTCGATCCTTGAGGCTCGGTAGAAAGATGACCTCCGGTTTCTCTTCAACCTCCTGGTATTGCCCTGCCCCAAGGTCAAAGAAGAAGGCACGGCCATCCCTCTTTTCGTAAAAAGAGGAATACCCTTTGCTCAGGAGCTGTTCCACCAGTGGAGGAATTCGATCTCCCTCCTTCTCCATCCTCTTCACTGAGGATTTCAGACCGATGGCATCCCATAGTTCGAAGGGTCCCAGTTCCCAGTTAAATCCCCATCTCATCGCTCGGTCGATGCTGACCACATCATCAGCGATTTCAGGAATCTTCTCTGCCGAATAGAGGAGCGTCTTCTTCAGGGTCTTCCAGGCGAACTGTCCTCCTCGGTCAGGGCTCATCACAAGGCTCTTGATCCGCTCTCCAAGATCCTCAATATTTTTTGCCATCTCTACAGAAGGAAGATTCACCTTCTCCTGGGGCCGGTAATCGAGCTTTTGATAGTCTAAGACTAAAATATCCTCTTTGCCTTTTTGCTTCACCTTCTTATAGAAACCTTGCTCGGTCTTCTGGCCCAGCCACTGGTTTTTCACCATCTGGTGGACAAAATCGGGAAGTGTGAAACACTCTTTTTCTTTCTCCCCTGGAAGATTTTGATAAACATTGTTGGCCACGTGAATGATGACATCCAGTCCCACAAGGTCAGCCGTGCGAAAGGTTGCACTCTTTGGCCTTCCTAAAACAGGGCCTGTGATCTGTTCCACCTCTTCAATTCGATACCCCTCTTCTGCCATTGTTTTTAGAACCGTGGCAACGGAAAAAATACCAATTCGATTGGCAATGAAATTGGGTGTATCCTTTGCGAAGACCACGCCTTTTCCCAAAATCTTCTCCCCGACATCTGCCATCCTTTCTACAACACTCTTGGATGTGGATGTTGCAGGAATGATCTCCAAAAGTCTCATATACCGCGGGGGATTAAAAAAGTGGGTCCCTAAGAACCGCTCTTTAAAATCCTTTGAGAACCCTTCACACATCTTATTAATGGAGATCCCGGAGGTATTTGAACTGACCACCGCACCTTCTTTTAATAAGGGAATCAATTTTTTGAGTAATTCCCTTTTTGTGTTCAACTCTTCGATGACCACCTCAATAATCCAGTCTGCCTGGGAAACCCAGGACAGATGATCCTCAAAGTTTCCCACGGTGATAAGCCCTGCATCTTCTTTCAAATAGAATGCTGCAGGGCTCAATTCTTGAGCTCTCTTTTTACCAGAAATACCAAACCGATTTCTCACCTCCGGGCTTTCCAGGGTTAATCCCTTCTTTTTCTCCGCCTCGGTCAACTCTCGTGGAACAATATCGAGGAGAAAGGAGGGAATTCCTACGTTTGCCAGATGAGCAGCAATCGTACTTCCCATCACGCCGGCTCCCAATACCGCTGCCTTTTTGATCCTCGGATTCATTGCCTAACCCCTTTTCTTTAAGAAAGTGGAAAATCAAAAGATTTGGTTAAAAGATTAGGGTTACGAAGCCCCTGCCTACCGCAGGCAGGCTCGAACCATGAAAATGATTACTACGAACGAATTTCACGAATGGTGACGAAGGGTTCCCCATTCGTGTCATTCGCTCTAATTCGTGCTATTCGTTTCTATTTTCTAAGAAATGCATTGATCAGGTTGCGTTTACACATCTCTCCTAAGGTGACAAAACAGAATCGGTCACCTCGACCTAAGAGCTTCCATTGAATCTCCCGGGGAGATAACCCCTGTATAAACCCTTCCCCGACTTCTCTCTGAAGATTTTCTATATATTCTATCTTTTTATTAATTGCTTCCTCGGGTCTATCGATGGAACCGCTGAAGGAGCAGAACATTTTTTTAAGGTGGAGGGTGGCTATTCTTTTCAAAGAATCAAGAATGGCAAAGATATCTTCATCCTTTCTCAGGTATCTCACCTGTTCACTGATGAAGAGGTCTCCGGAAAAGAGCCAACCCTCATTCGGTTCATAAAGGCAGATATGGTCATCTGAATGCCCAGGTGTTGGAATCACCAAAAAACGGAACCTCGGGGTTCGAATCTCCGAATCTACTTGACCTGTCTCTGAAGGATGAGGTGTTCCCCAAACGAAACGGCGATAAAACCGCATCCATTGGAAAGGAGCTCTCATATAAGATGAAGTGTTAGGATGAGCCAGTGGCACAAGTCCATATTTTTTTATCATCCAGAAATTGTTCCCCGTGTGGTCCTCATGGTGATGGGTATTCACGACAGTATGGAGTCCTTGTAATTCATCACAGACCTTTAGAAATCCCCTTTGTCCATTCGAAAACCCCGTATCAATCAACAACCCATCGACAAAAAAGGCATGGACAGCGTAAAGGGGAATTCCTAAAAACCGACTGATCATCCGTATGGCGGTCACAGGACCTTCCTGTTTAACCCGTATAGAAATTCGACTCATATTCTATCCGACCTACAGATATTGTGAAAAACAGCACTATTTTATCAATTGTAGCAGCTTTGTCAATTATCTTGAAAATCAAAGTAATTGGTCTGTGGGTTAGGGTTAGGATGTCCATTTCGTGATTCGGTTATGTCGTTCGCCTCAAGAAGTTCACGCTTGCACGCCGTAGCGCTTCAGCGCGCAGGCACGTAACCATCTTACCCTAAACCAAACGGGCCTCGTAGCCGTAATCTAAAGACCATTTTCATCGTTTGAGGGTGACATACCGTAATGCCTCAGGAGGTGTGAAAAAATTGGGACTGCTGGTCGGGCAGCAATATCTTCAAAGTTTTACAAAGGCGGTTGTTTGGAAGGCAGAGGTAACAAGACTCTGCGATTAAGAACGATTATTGAAGTTTTTCATCGTGAGTAGTTAACGCGAAAAGGTATCGCTGTAAAACTTTTTCGATATCCCTACCCGCCCTCTCAACTTGAATCAATTTTTCACACCTCCTCACTAATCGGGGGACCGCTGGGTAGGGGAGGCTTTAGCCTCCCGTTCTAAAGGGCGACTGCCCGCCCCGCTTCGCGGAGCGAGGCCGGGAAGTCGCCCCTACCCCGTTTAAGTGAAAGGTTACGACATACCCGTCATGGGTCATTTATTTGACCTCAACCTGCACAACTGCTCCATCTCCTTGGGCCAACCCTCCACAGATGGAAGCTACCCCTTTGCCTCCACCCCTTCTTCTCAGTTCATAAATGAGAGTCATCAGAATTCTTGCCCCGCTTGCGCCCACTGGATGGCCGATGGCAATGGCACCGCCGTTCACATTGGTCTTGTCTAAGATCCTCCTCATCTTTTTAGAATCCCCTTTAGCCAAGATCTTTGCGCTCACCAGAGGCATCGCAGCAAATGCCTCGTTGATTTCGATGAGGTCGATTTGATCCAGAGTGATTTGAGCCTTTTCCAATGCCTTTTGAATGGTGAAGCCCGGAATGGCTGCAATCAGGCGGGGTGTTGTGGCAGTGGCCACCATAGAGAGGATTCTGGCTAAGGGTTTCAGCCCCTTCTCCTTTGCCTTCCTCTCACTCATGATCAGGAGGGTTGAAGCACCCGTATCGAGGCCCGGGGCATTGCCTGCGGTTACGGTTGGGCTGCCATAGACCGTAGGCAGTTTTGAGAGTTTTTCAAGGGTGGTATCAGGTTTCGGAAATTCATCCTGCTCAAAAATAATGGGGGGGCCTTTCCTCTGGGGAAGTTCAACCCTCATCAACTCCTCGCCCACCTTAAACTTCCCTTCCGAAAAGGCCTTTGCATACTTCATCTGACTTTGATAAGCCCATTGGTCTTGATCCTCCCGTGTGATCCCGTACTCCAGAGCCACTTCTCCAGCGTCAACGGAAACAGGATTAAACCCTTTATAGCCCAATCCGTATAGACCATCCCACAATTCGATATTCCCCAATCTCCTTCCCCAACGAACATCAGGAGGAACAATAAGGGGAGTACGGCTCATATTCTCCGCACCGACGCCCAAAGCAATCTCAATCTCTCCAGCTCGAATTGCCCTAAACCCTAACCTCACGGCTGCCAGTGACGAACAACATGCGCGGTCAACCGTAATGGAAACAGACTCTGAAGGCATCCCTGCCTTGAGAGTAGCTTGTCTCGCAGGGACGTCAGTTTCCAAACCCACCTCCCCGGGGACAGCCGATCCATAATAAGTCTCTTCAACTTCTTCCCCTTTCACATTCACCCTTTTTAAAACCTCTCGGATCACCATGGCACCCAGTTCAATGGAAGGAATATCTTTTAAAGTCCCTCCGAACTTCCCGAAAGGTGTCCGAACAGCACTCACCACCACCACATCATTCTTCTCCATCTTTCCCCCTTTCCCCCCCACCCACCCCCTCTCCCCTGTGAGACTGTGTCACAATAGAAAGTGGGCAGAAAATAAAAGCCCATCCTTTGGGGGTATAGAAATCGGCTAAGGGATAGAGAGGCGGCTAAGGGAGCTTTAGAGCGGGACCTTTTACCGAATGAATTCATACTCTTGTTTACCATACAAACATCATTCTCAACCACCTGGACTGTTACCCATAACTTTAAAAGAACCGCAATTCTAAAGCTTCCGAAGCTGGCTCTCTGTCCCTCACCCGCTATTACGACACAGTCTCCGTGGGGAGAGGGAAAGAATGAGGGGTATCAATGGTTGATTGGATATAATGATTTTCCGAAAGTGTCAACATATAAAAATTGACAATTGGGGCACTTATTGTATTTTAAGAAAATGAAGTGAAAAAGTTTTCAGGACGAAAGGGGGGAAGATTAACCTTTACGATTTAATGATGAAACGAAGGTCGGTTTGGATTTTTAAAGACCGGGAGATCCATGAATCAATAGTTGAACAATTGCTCGATGTGGCCAATAACGCCCCTTCCGGAGGGAATATCCAGCCCCTTTCCATCATCTTCGTTCGAAGCATAGAGGGAATGGAGAAAAATGCAGGGTTCGAAATCTTTTCAATAAAGATGGCAGGAGACCCAATGTCCTCCGCCTAAATCCATAAACACTGGCTCATCCGCTTTACAGATATCAAGCCTACGAGGACACCGGGCATAGAATCTACATCCCTTCGGCAGGTTAATCGGGCTTGGGATCTCCCCTTCAAGGAGGATTCTTTTCTTCTTCACCTTTGGGTTGGGAATAGGGACAGCAGAGAGAAGAGCTTCTGTATAAGGATGTTTAGGTGAGGTATAAAGATCTGTATCTTTTGCCAGCTCAACGATCTTTCCAAGGTACATGACCGCCACGCGATCACTGATGTGCTCCACCAAACTCAAATCGTGAGCAATAAAGAGGTAAGAGAGCCCCATCTCTTCCTGGAGCTTGACGAGCAGGTTGATCACCTGGGCCTGGATGGAAACATCCAAAGCTGAAACAGGTTCATCGCAGATAATAAGTTTAGGATTCAAGGCTAAAGCTCGTGCAATGCCGATCCGCTGTCTCTGGCCTCCGCTGAATTCATGGGGATACCTCCGGGCCTGCTCGGGATAGAGCCCTACCTTCTCCATAAGAAACGAGACCCGATCACGAATCTCTTGCCGGGATGCCTGGGTATGATTCCTGATGGGCTCGGCAATAATCTCTCCTGTAGTCATTCTGGGATTCAATGACGAATACGGATCCTGAAAGATGATCTGAAGCCGTGCCCGAACCTGTCGGAGGGTTTCCCGATCCATTTTCAGAAGGTCTTTCCCCTCAAACTCGATCTCCCCTGAGGTAGGCTCAATCAATCGCAGGAGACAGCGGCCCACTGTGGTCTTGCCGCACCCGCTTTCGCCCACCAATCCGAGGGTTTCTCCCTGCTTCAAGGCAAAGCCCACACCATCGACCGCTTGCACCCATCCCATGGTCTTCGAAAAGATACCCTTCCGGAAAGGAAAATATTTTTTTAGGTTTCTGATTTGGAGAATAGGAACTTGGTTCACTCTATTTCCCAATAAGGCGAAAAACTATTGAATCCTTCACAAATCCGAAACAAATCCCAATAGGGAATCAGGGTACCAGGAAATCAGGATGCAGGATATCAGAGAACCAGGACATCAGGAAAGGTGGAAACGAAAGAATTTCTAAACCTGATGCCCTGATATCCTGATCCCTGCCACCTGATAGCCTGATGTTCTGATAACCATCAGACTTTCGTGCTTCAAACTTAAAATTTTCTATCATCATGCCCATAGCCAGCAAAGGACCCGGCGGCCATCTTCTGGCTGAACCAATGGAGGTTCTTCTTTACGGCAGATGTCCATCACACGCGAACACCGCGGATGATATCTGCATCCCCCGGGCATCTCCAGGGGGTTAGGGACGATGCCTGGAATCTCCTGGAGTTGCCTTCGGCCGGTCTCCAGTTTCCGGCCGATCCATGGAATGGATTCCAGGAGACCTTGAGTATAGGGATGAAGAGGTTCGCGGAAAAGCTCTTCCACCGGAGCTACCTCCACTACCTTTCCGGTATACATCACCACGACCCGTTTGGCCATCCCTGCAATGAGGCCCAGGTTGTGAGTGATCAACACGATGGAAGTATCGAACTCCTCCTTGAGTCGCAGCATCAGGTCGACGATCTGGGCCTGAATAGTCACATCCAGGGCAGTGGTGGGTTCATCGGCCAGAAGCAGTCGCGGGTGGCAGGATAAGGCCATGGCGATCATCGCCCGCTGACGCATTCCACCGCTCAGCTTGTGTGGATATTCCTGAGCCCTGATATCAGGAGAAGGGATCTGGACGAGCTTCAGCATCTCCACAGCCTTGCACCAGGCCTCCTGCCGTGTCACACCCTGATGAAGCTTGATGGCCTCTGATATCTGTTCTCCAATGGTCAGGACCGGGTTGAGAGAGGTCATGGGCTCCTGAAAGATCATGGAGATGGCATTGCCCCGGATCTGGCGTATCTCATCCTGACCGAGATCCAGGAGGTTCACGCCCTCAAATAGGATGTTTCCCTGAATCTCTGCCGGAGGAGAAGGAAGCAACCTGAGAATGGACAGGGCGGTTACGCTCTTTCCGCAGCCACTTTCTCCGACAACCCCGAGGGTCTCTCCCCGGTAAACCTCCAAGCCGATCCCATCCACAGCCTTCACCATTCCTTCATAAGTATGGAAGCGAGTCCGCAGGTTTGAGATCCGAAGGAGTTCCTGGTCCCTCTGGATGATGCTCTCCATAAAAAGCGCCGGACGGTGGGGAGGATTATAACTTAAACCTCGGGTCGAGGATATCGCGAAGGCCATCACCTGAAAGGTTGAAACCGAGCACAGCCAGGAAAATGGCGATGCCCGGGAAGGTTGCCACATGAGGAGCGTTGAAGAGGTAGGCTCGGCCGGAGCCTAACATCGCCCCCCACTCTGGAGTGGGTGGCTGAACACCCACGCCTAAAAAGCCAAGACCCGCAGCAAAAAGGATTGCAGTGCCCATGCCCAGACTTGTCTGAATGGTAATAGGAGCCATAACATTCGGGAGGATATGCCTGAGCAGTATGAACATATCTCGAGTGCCCACGGCCTTTGCCGCCTCGACATAGGTCTGTTCTCTTACCGAGAGGGTACAGCCCCGCACCAGGCGGATGTAAATGGGGACCATGCTGATGCCGACTGAGATGATCGTATTTTTGAGTCCCACTCCCAAGACGGCCACCAGGGCTAAGGCCAGGAGAAAACCCGGGAATGCTAACATCGTGTCGGTCACGCGCTGGATGCCGAAATCGACTTTGCCTCCATAGTAACCGGAAACGAGTCCGAAGGGTACGCCGACAAGCAATCCCACGGCGACAACCCCGATAGCGATCAGTAGTGAGACCCGGGAGCCATAAATAACCCGACCCAATATAGATCGCCCCAGTTCGTCCGTGCCCAGCGGATTCTCCGGCGAGGGCCGTTCCAGTGATTTAATCAGATTCGGAGCCGATGGATTCCCAGGAAAGAGAACCGGAGCCAAGAGTGCGGTGAGGAGGTAAACCAAGATCAGGACACCACCGAAGAGGGCTGCCTTGTTTCTTTTAAATTTTCTCCAGACGAGTGAGTGTTGAGTTTGTGAAAGCTTCATAAATTCTTAAGTATTCTAAAATCCGAAATTCGAAATTTCTAAAACACCCCTCACCCTACCCTCTCCCCATGGAGACTGTGTCGCAATAGAAAGTGGGCAGAAAATAAAAGCCTATCCTTTGGGGGTATAGAAATCGGCCAAGGGATAGAGAGGCGGCTAAGGAAGTTTTAGAGCGGGACCTTTTACCGAATGAATTCATACTTTTGTTTACCATACAAACATCATTCTCAACCACCTGGACTGTTACTCATAACTTTCAAAGAACCGCAATTCTAAAGCTTCCGAAGCTGGCTCTCTGTCCCTCCCCGCCATTGCGACACAGTCTCATGGGGGAGAGGAGAAAGGTGAGGGGGTTAATTTTGTGTTTCGGTCATTCGAGTTTGTTTCGAATTTCGCCTGCCTGCCCTGCCTACCGCAGGCAGGCGCAGGCAGGGATTTCGTGCTTCGAGATTAAAGTTTTGCTAATCATACTTTATCCTCGGATCGATATACGCATAGATCAGATCAACCACCAGGTTCACCAGGATGTAAAGAAGCCCGAAGATGAGGATTGCTCCTTGAATGACCGGGTAGTCACGAGCCAGGATTGAGTCCACGATAAGCCGACCTAAGCCCGGCCAAGCGAAGACCGTTTCGGTTAAGACTGCACCTCCGAGAAGTAGCCCGAACTGAAGGCCCACCACGGTGATGATTGGAATGAGGGCGTTTTTCAACGCGTGTTTAACGATAACCACCTGTTCCTTGAGCCCCTTGGAGCGGGCGGTGGTGGTGTAATCCTGAGAAAGGGCTTCAATCATGCTGGCACGGGTCATACGAGTAATAAAAGCGACAACGAAAGCAGCCAAAGTAAACGAAGGAAGGATGATATGCTTCCAGCTACCAGTGCCCCCGGCCGGGAGCAAATGAAGTGTCGCCGAGAATATAACGACCAGCATCAGCCCAAGCCAGAAGACGGGCATGGAGATGCCGAAAAGGGCCATCGAAGTAAATAAGTAGTCGATCCAAGTATAAGGTCGCACGGCCGAAATGATTCCAGCCGGAATACCAAAGAGGCAGGCAAGGGTAATGGCTACCACAGCAAGTAGTATGGTATTCGGAAGTCGTGCCCAGACTTCGTCAATAACAGGATTCTGTGTCCGTGCGGACCGGCCCAGGTCAAACTTTGCTAAACGGCTAAGAAAGATTCCGTACTGAACGAAGATTGGTCTGTCAAGGCCGAGCTGTTGACGGATGGTCTTTATATCCTCCGGGCTGGCCATTTGCCCGGCCAGCACCTGGGCTGGATCACCCGGTAGCATCCGGAGCATGAAGAAAAGAAGAAGCGATATTCCAAGAAGAACTGGAAGGGTCGAAAGAAGGCGTTTTACGACATACTGCAACATGGGTTATGCAATTAAGCAGAAAAGTTGAACGGTTAAGGTAACGAGGCCACCCCCCTCTTAAACCCCTTTGCCCCCTTAACCCCTCCCTACCTCCCAATCTAACACCCCCATCTATCTTCCCCCTCTTACCTTAAGGGGGGGAAGGGGGAGTTATAAGGGGAGGTAAGGTGGGGTTATGAATCGGATGAAAGACTTTATCCCCTACTTCATCTTTATATAAGTCGGATAAAATTTTTCGGTGCCGGTCACGATCATACCTTTGATCTTTTTTGAGTATGCGATGACGAATCTCTCCACATGGAGCCAAATCCACGGGCAGTCGTCCCAGACCATCTCGGAGGCCTTCTTTAAAATCTCCAGCCGCTTCTTCGGATCCTGTTCCAGCCGGCTCGCTTCAATCACCTTGTCATATTCAGGGTTGTTGTAAAAAGCCGCGCCTAAACCCTTGGGCGGATTTGTGCTGGAGTGAAACTGGCCATAGAGGCCCATATCAGCATCGAGGATCAATGGACCCCAGCCTAACAGGAAGACTTCAAGCTCACTCGCTTCAATAGGCTTTTGTAAGCCGGCAACATAAGTCGGCCAGTCATAAGTTCTGAGCTCAGCTTTCACTCCAATGGCCTGGAGGTAAGCCTGGATTGCTTCGGATATCTGCTGGTCGAAAAGGTAACGGCCCATGGGTGTGCGCATCTTTACGGTCTGATTGAAGTCGAAATTGGCCTTCCTCAGGAGTTCCTTCGCCTTTTCGGGATCGTATTCGTACTGGTGTACCATCTTGTGGTAGCCGAAAAGGATCGAGGATACCGGACCTTCCATGGGAACAGCCGTATCAAAGAGGATCTTCTTGCATATGGCCTTCTTGTCCACGGCATAGTTGAAGGCCTGGCGAACTAACTTGTCTTTTGTCACGCCTTTCTGATAATTCAATCCCATGAAGATCGTCCTCGTGTCCAGAGGCATTTCAACCGTGATATTGGGGTCGGCCTTTAGTGCTGCCACGTTGGAGGGCAATGGTTTATAACAGACATCAATCTGGCCAGTCCTGAGCATGGCCTCACGGGTGGCTGTCTCAGGAATGATCTTAAAAGTCAGCTTGGCCACGGTCGGTTTGGGGCCATAGTAATTCTCGTTACGGACCATAACAATGCGATCGCCTTTCACCCATTCCTTTAAGATATAGGGACCGGCACCGACCGGGTTCGAACGAACGTCCTCTCCGTATTTCTCAATAGCCGCTGGTGAGATAGGGCTGGTGGTGCAAAGAGAAAGGGTCCCGTCGAACGGCGCGAAGGGGTACTTGAGCTCGATCTGGATAGTGTGGTCGTCTACGATCTTAACCTCCTTCATCATGGCGATCGAAAATCGTAAGGGCACCCTCATCTTCGGATCAATCGCCCGATCGAGGGTGATCTTGGCGGCCTTGGCATCAAAGGGAGTGCCGTCACTGAACTTAACACCTTTTCTTAGACGAATGGTATAGGTCAAACCATCCTTGCTGACCTCGTAACCGGTAGCCAGCCGTGGCTCCAGTTTTCCCTCCGGATTTTGATAAAACAGAGTATCGTAGATCAGGTCGCACATATTTATAATCAAAGTCGTGGTCTGCTCCTGGGGGTTCAAGGTATCGGCATCAATGCCGATGCCGATCCTGAGTTCACTGATGTCAGCCCGTGCCGACGGAACGAGGAAAAACCCCACCCCCAACACTAACATGGATAAAAAAATGAGTCTTTTCATGAAAATATTGACCTTTTTCATCTCTCTCCTCCTTTCTTTGAGGGCCGTTTAGCCAACCCTCTCCTTTAAAGAATTTTCTCCACTGTATGACCAGTGTCAGATAAAATTTACATTGAAGGGTCGCACCCTGAAGATTGCAGTTTCCAAATTCCCTTTACCCCGTTAGAAAGCCCCGCTTCTTGCCCCATTAGAAATTTTCCATTATTACTAAGGAGTTCCCTTTAGTAACCTATTTCTAACGGGGCTTGTAGCGGGGATGAAGGTAATTTCCTTATGGGGGCGAACACGGGGTTTACCATTTTAACCTTGGAACCCTTGCCCCCTTTTTATTATAGACCACTCTATGACAATTTACAATTGGCATTTATAAAAACAGCCGTCTTTCATAATTGCCAGAATCTCCTCTTTTTTCTGAAGGAGTCTTACATCCTTAAGGGGATTACCGTTGACCACAATCAGGTCAGCCAACTTTCCTTTCTCTAAAGTTCCGATCCTTTTCTCCATCCCCAAAACCTCTGAAGCGGTTTTCGTTGCTGACACAATGGCCTCCATAGGATTAAATCCCACCTTCATTAACATCTCCAGTTCTATTAAATTATCACCATGTCGATTGAAAGGGGTTCCTGAGTCGGTCCCCATGGCAATAGGAATCTTTGATTTATAAGCTCTTCGAACACTTTGGAAATGGCTTTTCATGACCGATTTCGATTTCTCCACAGCAAAACGTGGAACACCACCCTTTATTCCCCCTCTAATAATTTGATGGGGAGCTCTGAGAGTGGGCACGAGATAGGCGTTCTTCTCTATCATCAATTCAATCGCTTCATCATCCAAGAAAAATCCATGTTCGATAGAATTGACCCCTGCCCAAAGAGAATTCTTAATCCCTTCAGTGCCCTGAGCATGAGTGGCCGTCCGTCTCCCTGCTTTTCGGGCCTCCTCCACACCTGCCATCAATTCTTCTAAGGTGAATTGGGTTGCACCGGGGTCCATGCCCTTTGTCATGACCCCGCCGGTGGCTATCAATTTGATGAAATTCACCCCCATTTTCAGTTGTTCCCTTACCGCCTCTCGAACGCCATCTATTCCACTCGCCTCCCGGCCAAATTGCCACCCATGCCCTCCAGTCATACAGACTATTTTACCACTGCAAATCATTCGGGGCCCTTGAATGAATCCAGATTCAATGCTGTCTCGAATAGCAAGATCGATATAATCCCTTCCCCCCATATCTCGAACCGTTGTCACACCTGCTTCCAAGGTCAATCGGGCATGATGAACAGTTTTTATCGTCGTTACAGGGATGGATTCTTTGATCAGGGTTGGAATGGGATCGGGACTTCCGTCCAGACAGAGATGGACATGGGCATCGATTAAACCGGGAAGAATGGTCTTCCCTGTGATGTCAAAAATGGTGTCCCTCTTCGAAGGGCGAAATCTTTTAACTGATCTAACAGAAATAAGAGTTTTCCCCTCGATCGCAACCATTCCATTCTCGATCACCTCTCCATTTCCAATAATAACCCTTCCATTCTTAAATAGAATAGGCCCTTAGTAAATTGATATCGACAAAAGATTGTCGATATGCCTAAGCGGCAATACCAATGGTTTCAAAAATATTTTGCATCTCTCTTTGGATATTCTCATAATGGATGTCAATCTCGCATCGAT
>JBFMAE010000381.1:0-14480 GCA_040756085.1 Thermodesulfobacteriota bacterium
AAAAAAGCCGGTCTGATCCCTCTTCTGGAAGTCATTCAATCGAAGGAGTTTCAGAAAAAGGAACCTGCAGAGATAAAAGCCTTTTTCGATGCGATCGGCATGGTGGGCTCCAACGACTCCATCCCTATACTCCAACAAATGTTAGAACGAAAGAGTCTTTTTAGTCGGGGAAAGACAGACGAGATTCGAATGGGAGCCATCAATGCCCTGGCCATGATTGGGACGCCAGAAGCAATAGCCATCCTGGAGACAGGAAAGAATTCAAAGGACGAATCCGTCCGGGAAGCCTGCTCGCAGGCATTAAAGAGTAAATCTCCTAAGGAGTCATCCGTTTGATGCCAGAGAAACAAACCTCCATTGATCACGAACATCTCCCCACTACACTGGGGACGGAATTTATCACGAAGTTTTATCGTCTGCTCAAGGAAACCGGCATTTACGATCGAAATAATGTTGTCATTAAACGTTTTGCCCAAGAATGTCTCCAGTCGATTAATCACATCATCCAATCCGAAGGCAATCTCTTCATTAAAATCGTCCGGGACAACTTCTTTTTCAACAATATTAGAATTCAAGTGAAAGCTGATAAATACCCAATTTTTAAGGGCTTTTTGCAGGAGATGAGAAAATGGTGGATTGGAGAACTGGAGTTTTCGGATGAAGTGAATGAAGAGCAGCTCAAGGATTTTGTTTACCTTCTTTCCGGACTGGAGGAGAATAACGAAAGCAATTACCTCTATGTGAAGAAACAGCTTGAATATCGGGATATCACGATCATCAATGTCGATAAATTAGAATTTTTCAAAGATGAGGAGATCTATATCGATTCAGAGGATCAGAAGCGTTATTCCAAAGAAGTCTATTTTAAGTCCATCAATTTAGTCAAGGAGGTCGTGGAAAGTATTCATCAACAGAAGGTGCTCAATGTCCGAAAAGCGAAGCGTCTCATGCAGAACGCGGTCAATGCCATCATGCAGGATGAATCGACTCTATTGGGATTGGCCAATATTAAAAATTACGATGAATACACCTTCAACCATTCTGTCAATGTAGCCATCTATGCCATCGCTATAGGCCAGAGGATCGGTATTCCCAAAAAGCATCTCTCTCATCTGGGCATGGCGGGCCTGTTTCATGACATTGGAAAGACGAAGATTCCGAAGGAGGTTCTTAACAAGACCGGAAAACTATCGCCAGAGGAATGGGCGCTCATGCGATCGCATCCGGTCGTTGGAGCCGAGACGGTCATGAGAATGAAGGAGTGGGGAGATCTCTCCACGCGGATGATCGATGCTGCCTTTGAACACCACCTTAAATACGATTTAACCGGTTACCCAAGACTGACGCGAAAGAGGAAGCTCACCCTTTTCGGTAAGATTATTACCCTCGCTGATTTTTACGATGCCCTGGTGAGGCCGAGGGTTTATAACCGATTCCCCTATGTCTCCGAGAAAATTTTGGGTATTATGCTGGAGCGGAGCGGGAAGGACTTCGATCCTGCCCTGACGAAAGTGTTTATCAATATGATCGGGATCTTTCCTCTCGGAACGCTGGTTTTATTGGATACCAACGAGATGGGAATTGTCATTCAAATCCAGGAGGATGCCGAACTGATTGACCGGCCCAAGGTCAACCTTCTCTATTACAGCGATGGGGAATATCGGAAAGGGAAGTTGGTGGATCTCAGGGAGATGGATGAAACGACCGATCAATTCAAAAGGAGTATTGTAAAGACCCTCGATCCGAACGAATATAATATTAATGTGGCGGAATTTCTCATTTAGTTCCTATCCTTCCTTTTAGCTCTGTTCCACCATTGATCCATCTCAATGAGGTTCGACTGATGGAAGGATTTTCCTTCTTTACGGAGCATCGTTTCAATATAATGGAAACGGGAGGTGAACTTCTCAAGGGTTCTCTTCAGTGCTTCCTCCGGATGGATATGAAGAAACCGGGCAATGTTCGCCAGCACAAAGAGGAGATCTCCGATTTCTTCACGAATCCTTCTTCGGTCCTGAAGAAAGAGGGCTTCTCTGAGCTCCTCCATCTCCTCATCCAATTTTTTCAAGAGACCTTCCATATTGGGCCAATCGAATCCCACCCTGGAAGCTCTTTCCGTCAGCAGATAGGCCTGATCGAGGGAAGGTAAATTTTTAGAGATACCTTTCAAAAGAGCAGACCCTGGTTTCTTCTTAGAGCGTTTAACCTTTGACCGCTGTGAAGCCACTCCTTTTGCTCTTGACACCTTCTCTTCTACCTCCTTTTTTCGAATGACTTAGATTAGAAGCCCAAAACTTGCTAAGCCCCTATTTTTATGTTAATTTAATTTCCTTAAAATAAAGGAATTTTGGTCGATATTCAACCAGAAATGGTATAAAGATTTACAATCCCACCATCGATCCGGAAAGAAAGGGAAAACAATGGATTACCGCGATACACTCAACCTCCCCAAAACCGAATTTCCCATGAGAGCCAGTCTGGCCAAGAGGGAACCCGAGGTATTAAAGATCTGGGAGGAGAAGGGGATTTACTGTCAAATCAGTCAACATTCAGAAGGAAGGGTTAAATATATTCTCCATGATGGCCCTCCTTATGCCAACGGGAACATTCACATCGGGACGGCCCTGAACAAAATCCTGAAGGACTTCATTGTCAAATCTAAATTCATGGCAGGGTATGATAGCCGATATGTTCCAGGGTGGGATTGCCACGGTTTGCCCGTTGAACATGAGGTGGAGAAAAGCCTCAGTGAGAAAAAAGGTGAACTCTCCATCATCCAAATCCGGAAGCGGTGCAGGGATTATGCTGCCAAATTTGTGGGAATTCAGAGAGAGGAATTCAAACGCTTGGGGGTCTTCGGTGAGTGGGAAAGTCCCTATCTGACTATGAATTTTGCTTACCAGGCAACCATTGTTAGGGAGTTTGGAAAGTTTCTTTTGGATGGATCCGTTTATAAGGGAAAGAAACCGGTACACTGGTGTCCCACCTGCAAGACGGCATTGGCTGAGGCGGAAGTGAAATATGAGGATCACCGATCCTCCTCGATCTATGTGAAATTCAGGATGGTCTCTGAGATCGGGAAAGACTACCCAAAGCTGAAGGGAAAACCCATCTCTGTCATCATCTGGACCACCACACCCTGGACAATTCCAGCCAATTTGGCCATTGCACTGCATCCCGATTTTTCCTATGTGGCCGTGGATGTGGGTAAAGAGATCTATATTTTAGCAGAAGGCCTCTTGGAAAGTGTGATGGGGAAATTTGGGACCCAGAAGTATCAGGTATTGGAAAAAATCCCGGGAAAAAAATTGGAAGGGCTCACATGCCGGCATCCCTTCCTCGACCGGGATTCGCTCATCATCCTCGCCTCCTATGTAACCTTGGAAACCGGGACAGGATGCGTCCACACGGCACCGGGTCATGGCCAGGAGGACTATGAAAGCGGGGTGAAGTATGGGTTGGAGATTTACAGCCCCGTAGATGATGACGGACGGTTCACGCAGGATGTTCCTTTTTTTGCCGGGCAATTTGTTTTCGATGCCAATGGTGCTGTGAACCGGAAACTTTCCGAGGTCGGGGCGCTTCTGAAAGAAGAGGTGATCGAGCATTCCTATCCTCACTGCTGGCGTACCAACGACCCCATCATCTTTCGGGCAACGGAACAATGGTTCATCTCGATGGATAAAAAAGGATTGAGACAGAATGCCCTCCAATCGATCAATCAGGTGACCTGGATTCCTCCCTGGGGTAGAGATCGGATCTACGGAATGATTGAGAATCGACCGGACTGGTGTATCTCCAGGCAAAGGGCCTGGGGGATTCCCATCACTGTATTTTATTGTACCGCTTGTCAACAACCTTTGGTCAACCAGGAGACGATCCAACATGTCGTCCGTCTTTTCGAGGAGAGAGGAGCCGATATCTGGTTTGAGGAAGAGGCGGATCGCCTTCTGCCGAAGGGGACTCAGTGTGCGCAATGCGGAGGAAAAAGTTTTACGAAGGAAATGGATATTCTCGATGTTTGGTTCGATTCAGGGGTCTCCTATGCGGCTGTCCTTGAGAAGCGGGATGACCTCGAATTTCCAGCCAGCCTATATCTGGAGGGGAGTGACCAACACCGGGGATGGTTCCACAGTTCGCTTCTCACTTCTGTGGGGACAAGGGGCCGTGCCCCTTATCACTCGGTCCTCACCCATGGATTTGTGGTGGATGGGGAGGGGAAAAAGATGTCCAAGTCCGCAGGGAATGTGATCGCCCCCGAGGAAGTGGTCAGCAAATTGGGAGCCGATGTCCTGAGGCTCTGGGTGGCGGCAGAGGATTACAAAGATGACATTAAGATCTCCAACGAGATCCTGAAACGGTTGGCCGATGCCTATTTCCGGATACGGAACACCTACCGTTTCCTTTTAGGGAACCTCTATGACTATGATCCCGGAAAAGACCGGGTTTCCTATCGTGAACTCTATGAGCTGGACCGATGGGCCCTTCACCGACTTCAAAAACTCATCTCCAGAGTCCGTGAAGCCTATGTGCGTTTTGAATTCCACATCGTTTATCACAGCGTCCAGAATTTTTGTGCGGTCGAAATGAGTGCCCTCTATTTCGATATCCTGAAGGATCGGCTTTACACCTTTTCAGCCCGTTCTCCAGGCCGGAGGTCGGCCCAGACCGCTCTTTATGAAATCTTGAAAGCCCTGACCGGCCTCATGGCTCCCATTCTTTCCTTCACAGCAGAAGAAGTATGGAAATACATTCCTGCAGAGCCTGAGAAGGCCCAGAGTGTTCATCTCACATCCTTCCCCGAGGTTCAAAACGAATATCTGGATGAAACCCTGAACGAAAAATGGGAACGGATTTGGGAAATTCGGGCAGTGGTGACCAAAGCCCTGGAAGAGGCCAGAAAAGAAAAAGTCATCGGGCTCTCTCTGGATGCACAGGTCCATCTCCATCTTCCCGAAAAGGTCTATCAATTTCTCCAGCCCTATGAGAAAGATCTCAAGTCGATCTTTATTGTATCCTCCGTTACCCTTCATCCTACCCTCAGTGGTTCAAAGGATGAGAAAGAGGTGAGGGCAGAGGTGCTCCGTGCGGATGGGGGAAAATGCGAACGATGTTGGAACTACGATGTGAGCGTTGGCCATCATTCCGATCATCCCATTATCTGCGAGAGGTGCGTTGAGGCGATCCAACATTAAACCCGTATAGTGCAAACCCCGTTAGAAGACCTTTGGCCTTCTAACGGGAAGGATCACACGGGGCATTAAACCCCGTGTTCGCTCCCATAATGAAATTACCTTCATCCCCGCTGCAAGCAGCGGGGCTTTCTAACGGGGCAAAGGGCAGAGCGCAGAGGGCAAAAGAGAATCAAAAGTGTTCTTCGCTATGCTCTATGCTCTTAGCGATATGCGTTTTGAGAGGCCATCCATCAATGAAGAAAAAATACTGGGTGCTTTTAATCATCTGTGTTTGGATTGTATTCGTTGATCAGTGGACCAAAGATGCCGTTCAACAGAGGTTAGCCCTCCATCAAAGCGTGGAGGTGATCCACGGGTTCTTCAATCTCACACATGTCAGGAACACGGGTGGGGCTTTCGGACTCCTCGGGGGGGGAAAGGGGTGGATGGTTTCCCTCTTCTTTGTGGTGGTTTCTTTGATCGCCATTGGAACCCTCCTCTTTCTCTTCATCAAATTAAAGGATGATGAAGAGATCCTTCCCCTCTCATTCTCTCTGGTAATGAGCGGTGCAATTGGAAACCTGATCGACCGTCTCCTGTATGGGGAGGTTGTGGACTTCCTCGAATTTTATCTCTCCTCTTTCCATTGGCCTGCCTTCAATATTGCAGATGCCTCCGTCTGTCTGGGTGTCGGTTTAATGGTCTTTGAATTATTAGTCAAGGATAAAAAGAAGTTAAAAAGTTTTTCGTAATCTGTGCCGGTGAATTGTGAACATGAAACAAATTCCAATAATTTATAATTCTTAACTCATAACTCTAAACTCATAACCATGTACCCCATCCTCTTTCGAATAGGCGGGTTCACCATTTACGCTTATGGATTTTTTCTTACCCTTGGCTTTGTCCTGGGAGCCCTTCTGGCTGCCCGGAAGGCTCAAAAAGAAGGGATTCCGTTCGAAAGGGTAGTGGACCTCTTCTTCTATACGATTTTATCAGCTATCATCGGATCGAGACTCCTATATGTCCTGATCAACTTCGATTTTTACCGCAACAACCCTCTCCAGATATTCAAGATATGGGAAGGGGGGTTGGTCTTTTATGGAGGACTTCTCCTCGCTGTGGGGGTCTCGATCGGGTATCTGCGATGGCATCGATTACCCATCTGGAAGATGGCGGACCTCTTTTCTCCTTTTATTGCCTTGGGCCTCTTTTTTGGGAGAGTGGGCTGTTTTTTTGCCGGATGCTGTTATGGAAAAGAGACCTCCCTCCCCTGGGGGGTCATCTTTACCGATCCGAACTCTTTGGCCCGTTTGAACGTCCCCCTCCATCCCACCCAGCTTTACGATGCTGCCAATGGTTTGGCCATCTTCTTTTTTTTAAAATGGACGGAGAGGAAAAAGACCTTCGATGGCCAAATCCTCTGGCTTTTCCTCTTCCTCTATTCGACCACCCGTTTCTTTATCGAAATGCTGAGGGATGATCCGAGGGGATTTCTCTTTCAGGATTTTCTCTCCACCTCCCAGGGAATAGGAGTCTTTTTGGCCATCCTGTCCCTTTTTATGTTATTCTATTTAAAGAAGGAACATAGGAGTTAGAAAGATGGCTGTTATGGAAGTTCTCAAATATCCACACCCCCTATTGAAGAAACGCTCCAAGGAGGTGGAGAAAATCGATGGGGAGGTGAAGAGGTTAATTCAGGACATGACGGAGACAATGTATCAGGCGAATGGGATCGGATTGGCCGCCTGCCAGGTCGGAGTCCCCCAAAGAGTGATCGTCCTCGATGTCAGCCCGATGGATCCCCAGCAGGGTTTTATTGCCATGATCAACCCTGAGATCATTTCTGAAGAAGGGGAGATTTATTATGATGAAGGATGTTTGAGTGTACCGGATTGTTTGGAAAAGGTGAAGAGAAAGGAAAAGGTCTGTGTGAGAGGAACCTCCCCGGAAGGAAAGGAGATAGAAGTCACGGGGGAGGGGATACTGGCCATCGCTCTCCAGCATGAGATTGATCACATTAATGGGATTCTCATCCTGGACAGACTGAGTCGCTTGAAAAGGGAAGTTTATCGGAATAAGTTAAAGAAAGAGAAACGGAAGGAAGAAAAAAATTGAATCACTCTTCTTGGCGGATTATTTTCTTTGGGACTCCCTCCTTTGCCATCCCATCTCTTAAGAGTCTTTTCCAGGGACCGGATGAGATGATAGCCGTTGTGACCCAACCCGATCGGGAGAAGGGGAGAGGAAGAAAAGTGGTTTCATCTCCTGTGAAGGAAATTGTCCTCCAGCAAGGAATGATCCCTCTCCAGCCCGAGGAGGTGAAGGAGGAGGTCTTTCAGAAAAAGGTGGAGAACCTTCAACCAGACCTTTTTGTGGTGGTGGCCTATGGCCAGATTCTACCGAAGTCCCTTTTGAAGATTCCTAAATATGGTGCGGTCAATGTCCATGCTTCTATATTACCGAAATATCGCGGGGCAGCCCCGATTGTCTGGGCTATTCTAAAAGGGGAAAAGTTCACCGGAGTCACCACGATGATGATGGATGAAGGCATGGACACAGGGGATATTCTTTTACAGACCGAGATCCCGATTGGGGAAGGGGAGACCTATGAAACCCTTCATGATCGACTTGCCCTGTTGGGCGCTCAATTATTGAGGGAGACCGTGGAAAGGATGAAGACAGGAAATATTCATCCCATCCCTCAAGATCATTCAAAGGCCACCTATGCGCCTCTCCTCAAGAAGGAGGATGGGCGTATTGATTGGAGCAAAGAGGCAAAAGAGATCGATCGTCAAGTACGGGCCTTTAATCCATGGCCAGGGGCTTTCACGGAGTGGGACGGCCGATTGTTAAAGATTTTTTTAGGGGAAATCCGGAAGAAGACACCCAGGGGAAAGGTAGGGGCGGTCCTCTGGGTGGGCTCAGATTTTATCGAGGTAGAGACCGGGAAGGATTCTTTTCTTATTAAAGAAGTCCAATTGGAAGGGAAGAGAAGGATGAGCCTCCGGGATTTTCTTTCCGGTCACCCCATTCCTGTTGGCACAGTGTTTCAATGATATTTAAGGGGTCAAGGGGTCTAGGATTCAAGGGGTCAAGTGAAATGTTTTAAGATTCAGTCATTGGGTCATTGAGTCATTCAGACATTGAAACACAATGACACTACGACGCAAAGACACTTTAGAAAAAAACACTCGAAACCATGAACCCTCGAATCCTTGAATCCTGAATTTGGAGGATTTTTTGGAGCTAAGGCCTCAAAAGAGAATCTTCATCGGACTGCTGGTTTTTACCTGTCTGATTCTCTTCTTTCTCATCTTTCTACTCTGGTATGTCCCGATGGTAGGGTTGAAGAATATTCATCCCTCTCTTCCTTTCATCTTCACCATCGTTCTGGCGGTTTTGGTATTTCTCATGCTTTCAGGAGGGCTTCTCCTTGTCTTTACGATCTTCAGGGGAAAGGATATCTTCCTCTCTCATAAACTGAGGGGAATCGTGGCGAAAGTACTTTTCCCTTTTATGATCCTCATGGGAAGATTGGTGGGGGTGTCAAAAGAGAGGGTTCAACAGTCCTTCATTGAGTTGAATAATCATCTCGTTCGATCGAACCACCATCGAGCCCAGCCTGAAAAACTGTTGATCCTCCTTCCCCATTGCATCCAAGATTTTGACTGCCAGATCAGGATTACAGGGAATATTAAAAACTGCAAGGGGTGTGGAAAGTGCGAAATTAAAGATCTGGTCGATCTCTCCGATCAATATCAGGTGAAGATCGCTGTCGCCACGGGCGGGACACTGGCCAGGAGAATCATTGTGGAGAACAGGCCTGAGGCCATCGTTGCGGTGGCCTGCGAACTTGATCTGACTACGGGTATTCAAGACAGTTATCCGATTCCGGTGATCGGAATCTTGAACGATCGACCCCATGGACCCTGCATCAATACGAAGGTAGATATTCAGAAGGTGAGGGGTGCGGTTCTAGACTTCCTTGAACCCAAATCCACCCATTATTCCACCCCTTAGTACCTGCATGCGCCTGCCTACCGCAGGCAGGGCAGGCAGGAAGAGGGGGCAGGGGGATTAGTAATTTGACAAATGGTCGGTTTATTAATATATTTTTGAATTAGAAAAGGAGGTGCAGCCACACGATGAACCACTTTAAGACGTTTCTTTTGATGTTAGTTCTGACCGCTCTTTTCATCCTGGTGGGAAGTGCTATCGGAGGAAAGAATGGGGCGATCTACGCCTTTGTCTTTGCTGCCCTGATGAACTTCTTCGCCTACTGGTTCAGTGACAAGATTGTCCTTCGGATGTATGGGGCAAAAGAAGTTTTGCAGAGCGAAGCACCTGGACTTTATCAGACCGTTGCAGAACTGGCGAATAAAGTAAGCCTCCCTATGCCAAAGGTCTATATTATGGAAAACGACACCCCTAATGCCTTCGCCACAGGGAGAAACCCAGACCATGCAGCCGTCGCTGTCACGACGGGGATTCTGAGGATCCTATCCCAAGAAGAGCTGAAAGGGGTCATAGGACATGAGCTCTCCCATATTCGTCACCGTGATATCCTCATCAGCACGATTGCCGCCACGATGGCTGGGGCCATCAGCATGCTCGCTACGATGGCCCGCTGGGGAGCGATCTTTGGAGGGGGCCGATCCAATGATGAGGAGGGAGGTGGAGGGGGTAATTTCCTTTTCGTTCTCCTCTTCACGATGGTGGCCTCTGTGGCAGCAATGATGATCCAAATGGCCATTTCCCGTTCGAGGGAATACCTGGCAGATGAAGGCGGAGCCCGTATCAGCCACCCCCTTTCGTTGGCCAAGGCTCTGGGCAAACTGGAGATGGCTGCCCAAAGGATTCCCATGGAGGCCAATCCTTCTACCGCACATATGTTCATTGTCAACCCGCTAAGAGGAGGAGGGGTCCTCTCTCTCTTCAGCACCCATCCTCCCATTGAAGAACGGATCGCCAGACTTGAAGAGATGGCAAGGACAGGAAGGTTTTGAGGAAAAAGACTCCCAGGGCGATCTGTCTCGAAATCCTGAACAGGGTCGAAGAGGCTGACCGCCATCCTGATGCTCTTCTCTCCGACTCCCTTAAACGATATCGACACCTTACTCGCCTCGATCGGGCTTTCCTCACGGAGTTGACTTATGGGGTCCTCCGCTGGAGAGGAAAGCTCGATTGGATCATACGCCATTTTTCAAAAATCCCTTTTGAAAAGATTGAAATAGAAATCCTCAATATCCTCCGCCTTGGGCTCTATCAGATCATTTTTTTAACGAAGACACCTGTTTCTGCAGCCGTGAATGAGTCCGTGGAATTAGCCAAACGGGCCCGGGGAAGCGGAGGAGCAAGTTTTACCAATGGTCTCCTCCGATCTTACCTCCGACGAAAAGAGGAAGTTGTTTATCCAGATAAGGATGAGGACCCAGTGCACCATATTTCCATCGTTCAATCTTATCCTCTCTGGCTGGTTCGAAGATGGGTGGAGGAGATGGGCGTGGAAGAGACCATAAAGGTTTGTACACTTAATAATCAGATTTCACCCCTCACCCTTCGCACGAATACCCTGAAGATAGATAGGGAAGGCCTCATCAAGAAGCTAAGAGAGGAGGATTTGAGCCCAATTCCAACCCTTTATTCAGAAGACGGGATTATTCTGAAAGAATCCCTACCTACTTCAGAACTTCCCTTCTTCAAAGAAGGCCTCTATATCATTCAGGGTGAGGCCTCCCAACTGGTCACTTCCATTCTGGACCCCAGGCCAGGGGAGAAGATTCTCGATGCCTGTGCCGCACCCGGTGGAAAGACCACCCACCTTGCTCAAAGGATGAAAAACCAAGGCGAAATTTATGCTCTCGATCTGACCAGAGAAAAGCTCAACCGGATTGAAGAGAGCTGTCGTCGGTTGGGAATAAAGATGGTTAAGACCGAAAGGGGGAATGCCTCTCAGAATTTGTCTATTCCCAGCGGGTTGAAGTTCGATCGAATTCTGGCGGATGTCCCCTGTTCGGGGTTCGGGACGATTCGGAGGAATCCGGATTTAAAGTGGGGAAGAGGAGAAGAGGATTTCGGAAGATTGGCCGAACTGCAATCTTCGATCTTGGAAAATCTCTCCGGTTATTTAAAAAAGGGAGGAATTCTGGTTTACAGCACCTGCACGGTCTTCCATGAAGAGAACGAGGGTGTGGTGGAGAGGTTTCTGGACGAACATCCAGAATATCGATTGGATCAGATCGCCCAAGTCCTTCCAGAGAGATGCCATCCCTTTATCCGAAAGGGTTACTTCAAAACATTCCCACAAGCAGAGGGGATGGATGGATTTTTTGTCGCACGAATGATTAAGGTCAATAGGCCATAGAAAGCAGAGGAAATGGACCTGAACGGCTTCCACATGCCCAGTTGTCCTTTTCGTCCACTGACCTCATTTTTTAAGTCAACCCTTCGACTCCCCGGCATGAAGCCCGGGGAATGTTATAAGATTCTCACTTTATCGAAATTTCTTCAACCCCTTTGGCTTTAACTTCGTATGATGATTCGTTTTGTTACGGGCAAGGTCGATTATAAAAAGGAGGTGGAAGCAGATGGAAAAAGAACAAATGAGAGAAAAAGTTGCAATCGTAAAATACGATGGGACATCGAATGCCTTAAAAAAGGCAATTGAGTTGTGTGGCGGTTTCGAGGAGCTTAAGGCGGATGATAAGATTCTCCTGAAACCGAACATCCTTTGGGGCGGGACAAAGAAGTTGCCCCCCTACGGTGTCGTGACAACATTGACGATGGTCGATCACCTTCTTCAGCTTTTACGGGAACGAGGGTGCAAAGATATTACTGTTGGGGAGGGGACCATCGTCAATAAAGAGTTAGGCTCGAGCACGTTTAGGGGGTACGATTGGTCGGGCATTGGAAAGGTAGCGAAAAGATATGGGGTAAAATTGGTTGATTTTAATTCGGACGCTTTTGAGGAGGTCGACCTGGAAGAGATTAAAATCAACATTTCCAGGAGAGCGTTAGAATCGGACTTCCTGATCAATTTGCCTGTATTAAAAACTCATCGACAGACAAGGGTATCGCTGGGCATGAAAAACTTAAAGGGGTGTTTGGCGCAAAGTTCCAAAAAGAAATTCCACAAACAGGATCTGGCCCGACTGATTGCCCTGTTGAATACGAAGATAAAGACTTCCCTGACTATTATCGATGGTATTTATGCGATCGAAGGTGGCCCCGAATTCTTAGGGACCTCTCATCGGACAAACCTTATTATTTCCGGAAAAGACATCTTTTCCTGTGATCTTGTCGGGACTGTGGTCATGGGGATGAAACCGGAGGAGGTGGAATACTTAAAATCGTTTGCCGCTATCCAAGGACGCTCCCTCTCTTTGGATGCGATAGAGATGAAGGGGGAGGCCATCGAAGAAGTAGCCCAAAAGTTGGATTGGCGTCTTTCCTATGAGGGCATCTTTCGCCAAGCCCAAATCAGTGGAATCATCGTTCAAGAACCAGGTCTATCTTGTTGTTCTGGCTGCGGGGCAATATTATCGGCTTTCGCTGCTATATTCTCCAAGGATAATCCCGGTGTGGTTTTGGATAGGGTGAAAATCTGTGTAGGAGGTGAGGTCCAGGCGAAGGAGGAGTCTAAAAAAGTTTTCCTCCTTGGAAATTGCGCTATTGCGGCCAATAGAGATTTGAAAGAGGGGATTGAGATTAAAGGTTGTCCACCTCCAATGTTTGATACAGTTGGAACATTGGTCCGTAAAAGCCTTCCCTCAAAAATGGCGGCCAAAATTTTGATGTCCAGATTGATAAAGAATATTGGGATCAAGCTGCGGATTTACGATGAGACCTTTCCCGCATTTGGAGCCTACGAACCGCCAGAGTTTGATAGAAATCACTTCTAATACTTCAGAAAACAGAGCCTTCTTTCATTTTGATGTATTAAGGGGGTCAGTATTAAAGGGGCTTAAATAAATAAGTATTTATGGCCTTACCCGTGATGAACTCCTTTACACTCTTGATCCCAAGGATGTTTATGGTCCAGATTTCCACGGAGAAATCTTCCACGTCCTTAAAGAGACAAATGGCAGAGCCTCTTCTATAAAGCTCAAAGTGAATCCCTCATCGGATCAATAGGTCATTGAGTTATTTCCCAATTCGATTCACAATCCTGCCCGCCAAATTTGACACCTCAGCTTCCCTTTGTTAAAATAGACTTAATTTAGGTCAACCAAAATGGAGGTTAAAATCATGAAAGCCCTATCTGTCTCCGAGGCAAAGATGAAGTTGAGCGGGTTGATTGAAACGATCAATGCGACCGACGAAGAGATTGTGATCACTAAGAACGGTCGGCCTGCCGCTGTGTTGGTGAGTCCAGAGGAGTTTGAGAGCTTGAAGGAAACAATCGCCGTTCGATCGGATTTATCCTTAATGAAAGAGATTAAAAAGGGACTCAGAGCCTTAAAAATGAAAAAGGCAAAGCTCTATACTCTTGAGGAATTGTTCCGTTAATTAACCCTTTGGCTAGGCTTATGATGGAGCCTTCAACTGACTTCAGGGGCAGCCATGAGGGTAAGATAGACAATGTATAAACTTGTTGTCCCAGGCCACATTCGAGAACTGATCAGAACGATGCATCCCTCCCTGAAGAAAAAGATCAAATCCTCCCTGAAAATGATTTTATCTGATCCCTATTTGGGTAAAGCTCTCCTGGACGAACTTGCAGGATTAAGAAGTTTCAGAGTGAGTTCTTTTAGAATCATATACAAGATCAAAGATTCTGAACAAATCGAACTTATTGCCATTGGTCCGCGGGGGCGGATTTACGAAGAGACTTTCCGGATCATTCAAAAAGAGAAAGGAAAGTAATGGGTATCGCCCATAAAAAGTTGACCCGGCAATTTGTTTCGAATTTTCCTCCCATCATCCTTCCCTATCTTGTAACCCCTCAGTCACAGGTATGAATTCCATCGTCCCGGCAGGGATATCTCCGAAAATCTTAGAATGCGGATTGCATTGATATCCATAATATTAGGGAAACGTTCACCGATAGAACGCAGTCCTCAGAGGGCTGGATGAGAGCCTGCAGTTAAAGGGCCAAGATGAGGTTGCCGCTCTAAGATTTCCTCCGACACCCCTGCCGGTTCTATTCCAAACCTGAGACTGAGGGATTACCCTATCTTCAACCCAAATCCCGATTTAGAAAAGAAAAGCCCTTACCCAACCTGTCATTGCGAGCACCTGAAAGGTGCGTGGCAATCTCACCCGCTTCGACTGCGAAGCGAGGCGAGCCCAAAAGACCGAGATTGC
>JBFMAE010000382.1:0-6007 GCA_040756085.1 Thermodesulfobacteriota bacterium
TTACCCGACCACCTGTTCCGTGTTGTAACGGAAATAGTTTCTTCTTAATTATCACACAGTCTCTGGAGGGGGAGGGAAAGGGGTGGGGGGGACAAATTATGGAGCGATTTCTTCAATATTCTATCTCCGGGCTTTCCACAGGAAGTCTCTATGCCTTGGTTGCACTGGGACTCGTTCTCATCTACCGTTCTACTCGAATTCTCAATTTTGCCCATGGGGATATGGCTACGGCTGGGACATTTTTCGCCTTTACCCTTCTCAGTCTGAAGATCCCTTTTGGGCCAAGTTTTCTTATAGCCCTCCTCTTTGGTGGAGGGGTGGCCATGGCCTTCTACTTCCTCATTCTCATACCCGCTCAGAGGAGGGAAGCTACCCTTCTCGGTCAGATCATCCTCACCCTCGGCCTTTGTCTTATCTTTCAGGGTCTCATCAGTTATATCTGGGGAACCGTACCCCAATCTTTCCCCTTTCCATTATCGGATAGTAAAGTCTGGAAGATTGGTGATGTGGTGATCAGTGAATTGGGGCTGGGTGCTCTGGGAGTTGGTTTAATAGGAAGCTTTTTACTCTATCTTCTTGTTCAGAGGACGCGGTTGGGATTGGCCATGCGTGCCACATCTGAAAATCTTCCTGCAGCCCAGACCCTCGGTATACCGACCCGAAGGGTCCTTGCCCTCTCCTGGGGATTGGCTGCACTGTTAGGAGTGCTGGCGGGAATCATCCTGGCTCCTGTCCTTCTTCTCGATCCCTTCTTCATGCTGGAACCCTTTCTCAAGGGATTTGCCGCAGCGATCATGGGAGGGCTCAATAGTCTTCCCGGAGCCATCGTAGGAGGTCTCCTTTTGGGTTTTGCTGAAAGTCTTGCAGGGGGGTATATTGCCGTGGCCTTCAAAAACACTCTCGCCTTTCTCATCATCATCGCGGTCCTCATCATAAGGCCAGAAGGACTTTTAGGAAAGGAATTTAAGGAGAGAGTATAAGCATTAAGTTCAATCGAAGGAGAACCTCCATATGGGCAAATGGTTTGAAACTGTTGAATCATTAGTCTATGAGAGCAGGATCAAGGTTCCTTATACCTGGTCTGTAGGAGAGATAGGGAGTCGGTTCCTGATCGAATTGAGGGATCATAAGAAAATCTTTGGGATCAGGTGTTCAAAGTGCGACCTGGTTTTTATCCCCCCAAGAAAAAGTTGCGGCCGATGTTTCTCCAATCTCCATGAATGGGTTGAACTCGGCCCACAGGGAACGCTCCTCACCTATACAATAGTCCACTATGAGAGCCCTGCTATGCCCATAAAACCTCCCGTTGCTTATGGGATCATCCAGCTAGATATGGCCAGTACCGGCCTTGTCCACCTCCTCGGAGAGATCAATTTTGATGAGATCAAGACCGGAATGAGGGTAGAAGCCGTATTTAGAGATGAGAGAATCGGAGACATCATGGATATTCAATATTTCAGACCAGTTCGTTAAAAGACCCCCTCACCCCCTCCCTCTCCCCGAGGGGAGAGGGGAAGGGTGAGGAGTAAGGTGAGGGTATGGAAAAGGTAGCCATTGTTGGTATAGGCATGACAAAACAGGAGAGAAGGAAGGAGGCAGAAACTTTTGCCGATATGGTCTTTGAGGCGGTTACAAAGGCTATTGAAGATGCAGGCATGACGATCAAGGATATCGATAATATCATCACCGGGTGCAACGATTTCTGGGATGGAAGAACGATCTCAAGCATGGCCGTAGGGGATGCTTCTGGTGCATGGGACAAGAATGTCTCTTGTGTCGAAGGGGATGGAACCTTTGTGGCCTTCTACGGGATGACCCGGATTCTTTCCGGATCTTACCGGACCACTTTAGTGACGGCCCATTCTAAGGGCTCGGAGAGCATTTCAAGTCTCATCACGAATGCCATGTTCGATCCGATTTATTCCCGGCCCCTGGGTCTCGATGCCATTACCTCTTCCGCCCTTCAGGCGAGACGGTATATGGGCCGATACGGAATCACTGAGGAGCAGTGTGCGAAGGTCTCTGTAAAGAATCATGGAAATGCCAAAAAGAATCCCTACGCTCAATTGCCCATGGATATTTCTGTTCACGATGTCCTCCGTTCAAAAATTCTTGCCGATCCTATCAAGCTTTTAGATGCCTCACCTATTACTGACGGCGCCTGCGCCATTATTCTGGCTGATGAGAAGACGACCAGACGTTTCACCAATCGTCCCGTATGGATAAAAGGAGTGGGATTCTGCGCCGATGCTTATCATCTGGGGGACAGGGATCTGGCAGAATGCTCATCCCTTGAGAAGGCGGCCAAAACCGCATACAGGATGGCTAGAATTAAAGACCCTTTTAAAGAGATCGATTTGGCAGAGATTTACGATGCTTTTTCTTACCAGGAATTGATGTGGTATGAAGGCCTTGGCTTCTGTGAAAAGGGTGGAGGAGGGAAATTGATCGACAGTGGAGAGACCCAGGCGAGTGGCTCATTACCCGTCAATCCTTCAGGAGGATGTCTCTCCGCTCATGCGGTGATTGCAGCCGGTCTGATTAGAATTGCGGAAGCCGCGCTCCAGATCCGTGGCGATGCTGGCATGAGACAGGTTCCAGATGTGAAGACCGCTCTTGCCCATGGTATCAACGGTCCTTGTGGACAGTCTCACTGTGTTTGGGTTCTGGGAAGGTAGACTTTAACATCCATAATGCGGTCCCCGGGTAGGGGTACTTCCAAAGCCTTACAATTGCGGGTTATCTTAGAAATTCATCATGCCCAGAGGGCACCCACGAATGATGAAAATGATCACTGCGAACGAATTTCACGAATAAAACCTATTCGTGTCATTCGCTGTCATTCGTGCTATTCTTTTTTATTTTCTGAGCAATTGATGGGTCAGAGAAGATTTCAATTTTGGCGACATCTGATTCGGTTTTTGAAGGCCAGTAGCTCATCTATTAAAAGCTCCGCTGTAAGCCTTTTCCAGCACCCCTGCACGGTTCCCTACGTACTTTTTCGAAATTGGTAGGTAGAGGGAGGAGAAGATGGCGAAAAGGGTGGCTATTGTGGGCACCGGACAGACCTATCATAGATCGAAAAGGCTCGATGTGAATGGAGTAGAGCTTATCCACGAAGCGGTTAGCCGGGCCCTGGAGGGCGCTGACCTGACCCTGGATGACATCGACCTGGTCATCATCGGGAACATGGACCACTTCGAGGGAATCAACTATGTGGACATGTGGAGCATCGATGGGGCAGGTGGCTTGATGAAGCCCACGATCAAACTGACCACTGGAGGGACGACAGGAAGCACGCTCGCCATCGGAGGGTACCATATGGTGGCCTCAGGTCTGTTCGATAAGGCCCTGGTGATCGGCTGGGAAAAGAATTCTGAATCAGATACCACGGCTGCCATCAATACGGCCTTTGATCCCATCTGGGACCGATTGACCTTTGCCGGAGCCATCGGTGGCCTGGCTGTGGAGGCATCGGTTTACATGCATGATTACGGGATCACAGAGAAAGACGCTGCCCGGGTCGTTGTGAGAGATCGAAAGAACGCCTGTAAGAATCCCTATGCCCATCTTCGAAAAGAAGTGACCATTGAGGAGGTTCTGAATTCTCCTATGTTATGCAATCCCATCAAACTTCTCGACATCTGTCCCCGATCGGATGGCGCCTGTGCTGTGATTTTTGCCGCCGAAGGTGTTGCAGAGAAGATTACGGATACGCCGGTATGGATATGGGGGACAGCCACCAGGCATATGTACAGCCTTATCAACGACGTTAATTTTCATGGTCTCCATTCCCTCAAGAATGCCTCGAGAGAACTTTATCAAAAATGTGGCATCAAAGAACCTCTAAAAGAGATCGATGTCATCGAACTCTATCAGCCTTATTCTTTTGGAGGCCTTCTGTGGCTCGAATCAATGGGACTGTGCAAGGATGGTGAGGCTCCGCAATTGGTCTGGGACGGAGTTACCGATATGGATGGAGAATTACCGGTCAATCCTTCAGGGGGAGTGATCGCCACCAACCCAATCGGCGCTACTGGTCTCATCCGGTGTGCTGAAGCAGCTATGCAGATTATGGGCAAGGCAGAGGGCTACCAAGTTCCAGATGTGAAGATCGCCATGACCACCGGTTTTGGAGGATGTATGTGGTCAGATGCCCTCCTATTCGGAAAAGAGAAACCTCAATGGTGAGTTACGCAGGATACAGATTAACCCTGTTGTTGCATTAAATTCGGCGCTTGGATTCATCAAACCCTTACCCATAGAGGGACGGCCGTTAAATCAATGTGATCCACTGGATCAACCAAATAGTGACCCTGTGGAATAGGTTTTACGTCTTCTCTGAAAAGATAAAACTCCCAATAGTGGAGCAAATAATACGTGATGCTATCGAGTATGATTCTTATTCCACAGGGGAAGGTATCATCAAAATGGTGGAAATTACCTTTTTATGGTGGTATGCAGTTGATTCAACCGCATCTTTATGCAACAACAGAGTTAACGAAGAGGTGAAGCCATGTCTGAAAAGGAAATTGAACTTCTGACGAAGAGTTCAGGAGAGGCGGAGCAGCCTTTTCGATACTCGGTTGGAAGATGGGGAAGCAGATTCCTGACTGAGCTCCGAGATCACAAAAGACTTCTCGGCATTCGATGTCCCAAATGTCATAGGGTCTATGTTCCACCCAGGCAGGTCTGCGGTCCATGCTTTCAGAGGATGGAGGAGCTGGTAGAGTTAAGCGACAAGGGAACTCTGGTTGCCGTTACGATCATCCGGTTCTCCTTCATCGACCCGGAGACTGGAATTACAAAGCCTGTGCCTTATGGATATGGCATGATAAAACTTGATGGATGTGACAACTCCTTTCAACACTTCATCAATATCGAAGATGAGTCCGAGGTGAAGATCGGTGCAAGGGTACGTGCAGTCTTTAACGAGGAGAGAAAGGGGAATCTTCTCGATATCAAATATTTTGAAGTGATCAATCCCCCCAACCCCCCCTTTGCTACCTGCCTGCGGTAGGCAGGAAGGGGGACGAGGGGGGATTATAGATGGAGTTCGCCATGAATAAGATGATCATCACAGCGGCTGTGACCGGTTCCGTTCACATTCCAACCCAAACCCCTTACCTTCCCCTCACGCCTAAAGAGATTGCAGAGGAGTCGATCCGTTCTGCTGAAGCCGGAGCCGCTATCGTCCATCTCCATGCGAGGGACCCTAAGGACGGAAGACCCTCCTCTGATCTCGATATATTCTGGGAGATCCTCACCAGGATCAAAGAGAGGAGCGATGCGATCATCTGTATTTCGACAGGGGGAGGGGCGGGAATGTCTATTGAAGAGAGGACGAAAACTATCCCTTTCTTTAAACCCGAAATGGCGTCCTGTAATATGGGCTCGATGAACTTCGGACTTTACCCCCTCCTTGAAAAGTACAAGGAGTTTAAATTTCCATGGGAGAAACCATATCTTGAACTGACACGTAATTTTATCTTTGCCAATACCTTTGCCGATCTGGAGTATATCTGCAGGATCGCGAGGGAAAACGGAACCAAGCCCGAGCACGAGATGTATGATGTGGGCCACCTCTATAATACGAAATTCCTTCTCGAAAAAGGATGGCTGGATCCTCCCATCCACATGCAATTTGTTACAGGAGTCTTGGGAGGAATTCAATCGACCATTGACGATCTCCTTCACATGAGGAGAACGACCGACAGACTTTTCGGGGAAGATCAATATACCTGGTCGGTCATCGGTGCAGGTTATCCTGCCGAGTTCCACTTGGGAGCTATGGCCGCCATGTTAGGTGGACATGTAAGGGTTGGGATGGAGGACAATTTCAGGATCAGGAGGGGGGAATTTGCGAAGAGCAATGGGGAGTTGGTTGAGAAGATGGTGAGACTAGCGAGGGAACTAGTATAACGTTTCATTAAAATATTTACATAAATAAGAAGTTTTGGTATATTGATTTCCAAAACGATTGGAGGGAATCAATATGCCAAAGAAG
>JBFMAE010000383.1:0-2229 GCA_040756085.1 Thermodesulfobacteriota bacterium
CTTCTTTTCCAGGCTTTCAAGGGTCTCTTGCATGGGCACCTCCTATATTCTGATTGCTTATTGACATTCAGAATATAGCCCAAATAAAAATATTTGTCAAATCCACCCATAAATTTGTCGTAGACCCACGGAGGGGTCTTGATTTGACTTCTTTTGATTGGGTGATTTATATTAATAAATATTTAGGAGATTGAGAAAAAGAAGACGATGGTTCGGTATCGAGACGAGGACGAAAGGGATAAGATTTCTTGGAGAGAGATTGATCGCAGAAAGGACCGGAGTCCCTATGCGCCCAAAGAAACGCCTAAGGAGCGAGAGAGATCTCGTCGGTCCGATTGGGTGATAAAAAAGTATCGAAAGGAGGCAGATAGACTCTTCATGGGTAAGAAAGGAACGAAGAAACATCAAAAGGCCCGGAACGACATCGATCGCTACCACGGCACGGATCGGTTCGAAACAGCAGTCAAGGCCTATTTAGATCAATATGGCCTGCCGGATGACTGGAGCACGCTCTCCCTCATGTTAGATTATTCAGATGCTGAAAAGGTTTTACAGGCCCTCGCCGCCATGAAGAACCTTTATGAGAGTAGGTCTCCAATGGAGAAACAGGGCTTCAAAGCCAAAGTCGACATTTTAGCCATGACGGCCAGTGACAGCGATCTGAGAGATTTTGCTGAAGAGATGCTCAAAACCTTATAGTCTCACACGCTATATCTTCCAAATTTTTCGCATTCTACGGAGGTAAACCAAAAAATAATCTGATATCAGAGTGCGTCCCTACGTCTCAACGCCTTTGCATAAACTTGGATTTTATTAAATCTTGGAATATTTTTTTTCAGGAGGTTTTTTAAGAGGTTTTAAAGGGAGTGTGCGCTGCCGTTTTTGACGCAGTCTTTCGAACCTTTTGTGCTCCCCGTATTTTCCGAATCGTCCACCTCTTCCCATCTTTCCGATAATCTTGTATGGCGGCTCCGTCAACTCTGCCTTGTGGGAGAAAGAACCACCCATTCTGGACTATAATTTATAATACATCATTTCACGGGCATAGGATTTTACCTTATGAATGAGGATCTCCTGTTCCCTTTGTGGCATCGGCTGAAAAGACCGTACAATCTCGGTATTCATTTCAAGTTGTTCATTATTATCACAGCCGACTACGATCGCTGAGATGGGCTGCGAAAGGGCAAAGCTGAGAAAATCTTTTATTGATTCGACTCCAAAGATCTTAACAGAGACGCCCCGGGAGAGGGTCTTCATTCCCAGAATCCCCATCCCCTTTTTTTGTGCTTTTGGCAGAACGTCATTGAAGAAAGACCAATAATGAGGCTCGGCTGGATTGATCGGCATGAGCACGGTATCGAATGGAAAGAGATCAAGGGCTCTGGAAAGGATGGTTGGGTTTCTGTGTCCGGAGATCCCGATAAACCGGACCAGCTTATTGCGCCGGGCAGTCTCAAAGGCCTTGATCGCTCCATTCGGTTCAAAGATGGAATCGAGGTCTTTGGGAGTTCTCACATCATGAACCATCCAGAGGTCGAGAAAGTCGGTCTTCATATTGTTGAGGGTTGTCTCCAGGTGTTTGAGAGCCCCATCCCCTGTCCGTTCGTGCGTTTTGCTGGCAAGAAAGATTTCCTTGCGTCTTTCCCCCAGGGCCATTCCGTAATAGGATTCACTTCCGGCATAGGCTCGAGCTGTTTCGAAATAAGTGATTCCTAAATCGATGGCCCGGTGGATCAGGGACACGGCCTCTTCTTCACGTTCAAAAGTCCTCAGCACCCCTTCTCCTCCCAGCCCGAGGAGGGTTATCTCCTTTTCCGTCTTTCCCAATGGCCTTTTCGGAAAAGTATTTTTTTCGCTCATCTTGCAGATCACCCCTTGTTTACCCCGTTACAAAGCCCCGTCCTTTCTAACGGGGTTTACTAAGTCTTCTTCATTAACATGAATCGATGAAGGAATCAACACCTCTCCGAAAGTTATTAGTTCGGAGTGATTAACCAAAGAGCAATAATTGCCTTTCCATTTTTAGGTCATTCCTGTGCCTGCCTGCGGTAGGCAGGAAAGCAGGAATCCAGATATATTATTTTTCTATGGATTCCCGCCTACGCAGAGATTTTAAAGTGGTATATCATTTTACATTTGGAGCTGATATTGTCAAATACACAAGCTATAGAATAAGACGTACTTAGAATTCAATTTTGCTTATGTCAAATTAAATATGGCGGATTCACG
>JBFMAE010000384.1:0-5329 GCA_040756085.1 Thermodesulfobacteriota bacterium
GACGATCCAGAGGCTCAGGGAGATTCCTGGGGTACGGGGGATTCATATTATGGCGATTGAGTGGGAGGAGAAGGTGGTGGAGATTGCCAAGGCCGCAGGTCTCCTGCCCAGACCACAACTCACGTGAAAATAGAGTGATGAGTTCGGAGTTCAGAGTTCGGAGTAAAAAGGACACAATATTAAATTAAGCTCCGAACTCCGAACTAAATTACTCCGAACTGATAGGAGTGGAGGATGGAGGCAGTCCGGAAACAGACAGTCATGAATGCTCAATTCGCTGAGACCGTTCGCAGAGAGACAGGAGAGAACGTCTTTCTCTGCTACCAGTGCCAGAAATGTTCCTCGGGCTGCCCGGTGGTCGAGCATTTCGATCTCGCTCCCAATCAGGTGATGCGGGCGGTCCAATTGGGACAGAAAGAGATGGCCCTCAATTCAAAGACCATCTGGCTCTGTGCCATGTGTGAGACCTGCGCCACCCGCTGTCCTCACGACATCAACATCACAAAGATCATGGATGTTTTAAAAATTATGGCAAAGAACGAGGGAATCGAACCAAAGGTGCCCTCTGTTCCCCTCTTCTATCAAGCTGCACTGAGAGGTATCAAATGGTTTGGAAGAATGTATGAGGCCGGTTTGATGGGAGAGATCTATCTCCGTCAAATGATGTCAGGTCAACTGAACTTCGGGCAGGTCTGGAAGAACGATATGCCATTGGCACTGAAGATGTTTAGAAACGGTAAGTTGAATTTTTTTCCAACCTTTGGAAAACCAAAATCTAAAGTGAAGGCTTCGGGGCAAAAGGATGGAATCGCTTACTTCCCGGGCTGCAGTCTCCATGGAACCTCCAAAGAGTATGACCTCTCCACCCAGGCCGTATTCAACAAATTAGGAGTCTCCCTCCATGAACCAAAGGGATGGGGTTGTTGCGGGACCACTCCCACCCATTCCACAGATCATTACCTTTCAACGTTGCTTCCCCTGAAGAATGTCGCTCTGATGAGAGGAGAAGGGTTTAACCATATCACCACGCCATGTCCTTCCTGTTTTCTCAGGATGCGTGTGGCATTGAAGGAGACCGAAGAGGATGAGCATTTGAGGAAAAGGATCCGCCAGGCGATCCCAAATCTTTCTTCCAATGGAATGAAGATTGAGCACCTTTTGAATACTGTCACCGAAGGGGTGGGGTACCAACAAGTGGGTTCAAAGGTTATCCATCCTCTTAAAGGGCTCAAGGTGGTTTGTTATTATGGATGCATCATTACCCGTCCTCCAAAAATCACCCAGGTGAAAGATTATGAATATCCCACCAATATGGATCGATTAATGAAAATGCTCGGAATCACTTCACTCGACTGGTCTTACAAAACCCGTTGCTGTGGGGTCTCACTCGGAATCACACAACTTCCGATCGCGCTGGAGTTAAGCAGGAAGATTCTCAGGAATGCAAAGAGTGTAGGAGCGGATGCCATCGTGGTGGCCTGCCCGCTTTGTCATGTCAACTTAGATGCCCGCCAGAAACAGATTGAAGAGGGATTTAAAGAGACCTTTCAACTGCCGATCATATACTTCACCCAGTTGATGGGATTGGCCTTCGGTTTAAAAACAGAAGAGTTGGGTCTCGACAAACACTTCGTTGATCCCTTGCCACTTCTCCATAGACTGATGTAATGTCCAATAGTGTAACGTCGGCATTCCTGCCTGCCGGCAGGCAGGTACTGCCGACGTAATGCCCTGATACAAACGTATTAATCAATTTTATAATAATCAAGCTCCAAGCACCAACCTGCCTGCCTTGCCTGCCCTGCCTACCGCAGGCAGGCGTAGGCAGAGATTTGGTTATTGAAATTTAATTTATGCTCTTCCCTAAAATAGATCGGCGGTGGTGGGTGGCCCTCAATATTTCTGTGGGTATCTATATGTCCACGATGGATGCAAGCATCGTGAACATCTCCCTCCCCACGATCACACAGGCCTTGAAAACCCATCTGCCGGCGGTCGCCTGGGTGGTGATAGCCTATCTCATCGTCATCACAGGATGCCTGCTGTTGATGGGGAGGCTGGCCGATCTTTTTGGACAGAGAAGGATCTATCTCTTAGGTTTTTTAACCTTCACCCTGGGTTCAGCCCTTTGTGGTTTTTCACCCACGATTTATTTTCTCATTGGCTCAAGGATGCTTCAGGGTCTGGGTGCATCTGCCCTGATGGCCAATGGTCCTGCAATCCTCACCACTGCCTTCCGGGAAGAGGATCGCGGTCAGGCATTGGGAATCATTGGCTCCGTCGTCTCCGCAGGTTTTGTGACCGGACCTCTTGTTGGAGGGTTCCTGGTCGAACATCTGGGATGGCGATCGATCTTTTTTATTAATCTTCCAATTGGAGCTATTGGCATTTTTCTCTCTTCAAAAGTTCTGGAAACGAACAGACCGACAGACAGGGTTCGGGTGGATCTTTGGGGAGCCCTTCTCCTTTTTTTCTTCCTGACCTCCCTTCTCCTCTTTCTTAATCGAGTGGGTCTTGGATGTCTGATCCTCAGCCTGTTTTGTCTCGGTCTTTTTATCGTTGTGGAACTTCGATCCTCTTCTCCTTTAGTGGACCTCCACCTCTTCAAAAAACGACTCTTCATCTCATCCCTTGGAGTGAGCCTCCTCTCTTTCTGGATGAGCGGTGCCCATACCTTTGTCGTCCCTTTCTTCCTTCAGAATATTTTAGAATTTTCGCCCTCGAAAGTGGGCTTATTGATCTTTCCCGTCGCCATTACCGTGATGGTAATGGCACCCTTAGGTGGAAGGGTTTCCGATCGGGTGGGAGTAAAAATCCCGGCCACCATAGGGTTATCCCTCACCTCCCTGACCGTCTTCTCCTTTACCTTATTGAAGACCGGTGCAAGTGATTTGGACATTCTATGGAGGCAGATTCTCCTTGGCGTTGGAATCGGACTCTTCAATCCAGCCAATAACAGCGCGATTATCGGTTCCCTGCCGAGGGAGAAGGTCGGTCTGGCCTCCAGTTTTTTGGCCCTTGCGAGAAATCTGGGAATGGTGATCGGAGTTGCCTTTGCAGAGATGGTCATTGCTTTCAGATTGCCTGCGAGCCAATCGGAGAAAGGAGGAAGCCCCTCTCTTGAAAGTATTCAGGATGTCTGGAAGGTTGTCCTCATCCTCGGCCTCGCTGCGATCCTCATCTCCTGGACGAGGCAAAATCGATCTAACCATTGACTTCTCAAGGTGTTTTTGTGACAATAATGTCCTGGGAGATTTTTACGATATGAAACGTTCGGATGGAAGAGGGAACGGAGTTCTGAGGCAGGTAAAGATTACGAGAAACTATTTGAAGCATGCGGAAGGATCGGTCCTGATTGAAATGGGAGATACCAAAGTGATCTGTTCGGCCAGTGTGGAGGAGAGGGTACCGCAGTTTTTGCGAAATACGGGCAAAGGGTGGATCACGGCGGAATATTCCATGCTTCCTCGTTCCACCCACACGCGAACTTCCAGGGATTCACTGGTGGGGCGTGGAAGTGGTCGTTCCTTTGAAATCCAGAGATTGGTCGGACGCTCCCTGAGGTCTGTAGCCGATCTTAATGGATTTGGGGAGAGGACGATCTGGATCGACTGTGATGTCATCCAAGCCGATGGTGGGACAAGAACCGCCTCCATCACGGGTGCCTATGTCGCCCTGGTCGATGCTTTTCGGAAGATGGTGAGAAATGGGATGGTCGAGAAAATCCCCATCAAAAATTCTGTGGCCGCCATCAGTGTGGGAAAAGTGGGAGGGAAGGTGTTGCTCGATTTGAATTATGAGGAGGATTCCAGCGCTGAGGTAGATATGAATGTGGTGATGACGGGCGACGGGAAGTTTGTAGAGATTCAGGGTACCGCAGAGGAGACCGTTTTTACGAAAAAGGAGATGGATGAGTTGACGAAGATGGCCCAAAAAGGGATAAAGGAGCTGACGAGAATTCAAAAACAGTCACTGGAGGGGAAAGGATAAAACGTAAAAATCCTTTGGAAATGATTGTCGCCACTCGAAACGAAGGAAAGGTCCGTGAAATTCGGAGAGCCTTGAAAGGGTTGGGACTTCGGATCCATGCGTTGAGCGGTTTTCCAGATGTGCCCGAGATCGAAGAGGATGGAAAGAGTTTTACTGAGAATGCTTTGAAGAAGGCCCGGTTCTATTCAAAGCATTTCGGGAAATTGACCATGGCGGATGATTCTGGATTAGAGGTTGATATTCTGAAGGGATTGCCCGGGATCTATTCCGCCCGATATGCGGGAGAAAGGGCTTCCGGTCAGGAAAATAATCAAAAACTTCTTAGAGAGATGGAAGGCGTTCCAATTTCAAGAAGAGGGGCGAGATTTAGATGCTCCATTGCTGTCGTATCACCGGATGGAAGAGAAGCGATTGCGGAAGGATCCTGCAAAGGGATGGTCGGATTCGAGGGAAAAGGAAGGAGAGGATTTGGATATGATCCCCTCTTCATTCTTCCTCAATACGGGAGGACAATGGCCGAGCTTTCCCTCGAAGAAAAAAATAGAATGAGTCATAGAGGAAAGGCATTAAGGAAGTTGAAAAAGATTATTGCAGCGGCATTTAAGAAAGTTTAGATTTTTAGGAACGTTTAGTGCGCTGATACCGGTTAGGTTCGTTTCGGCCTTTTTTTCGGTAAGATTGTTTTTTCGTGAACAAACCAGACAGACAAAATAGACCAGACAAACCAAATAAATGTTCTTATGGTTGTCGGGGCGTAGCGCAGCCTGGTTAGCGCGCCTGCCTTGGGAGCAGGAGGTCGGCCGTTCAAATCGGCTCGCCCCGACCATGCTTAGTTCAGGGTTTTGAGTTCGGAGTTCAGAGTTAAGGCCGACCGACTGGGGGAGCATTCCTATCCATTCCAGCCTTTAAAACCTCTATCCCAAAAAATATCACTCCAAAGACTCTTTTCCATTTTTTGTTAGTTTTATGGACAAAATGTCAAATATTGGAAAGAAATGAAGCATTGTTCCATTAAAATAGAGTAAAACGATGAGTGAATGGAATTCTAATAAATTAAAAAATTCTTATAGTTATGAACTACTTAAGCGATATTAATTGGGAATATCTCTATTTGGTATGTTTTTTGCTCTTTAAATAAAATAAATGTAGTTTAGCAAAAATTTATAACCTATTGAAATGAAGAGTCTTTTAAAACCCTGTTATGTCATTCCCGCGAAAGCAGAGATTTTAAAGTGGTATATCATTTTACATTTGGAGCTGATATTGTCAAATACACAAGCTATAGAATAAGACGTACTTAGAATTCAATTTTGCTTATGTCAAATTAAATATGGCGGAT
>JBFMAE010000385.1:0-4412 GCA_040756085.1 Thermodesulfobacteriota bacterium
TGTGTTTTCGCCTTTTTTAAATAGGTCAGATCTACCACCTTCTCTAATGGAATGAACTTTTTTTGTGTCCCAACACTTACAAAATGCTTTTGAGTATAGATAAGATCGTCAACAGCAATTTCATCCGTCCATTTCCTTGCTTGAATAAGGTCTACTGCAATATTGGGTGGGACATCAGTGTACTTCTTGATAAATTCCTTAAATTCCTCAACATTCTTTCCTTTCTGAACTTCTTCGCAGTAGCTCAACCCCTTTACATAAGCTTTCAGAAATTTGACCATTACCTCAGAATTAGATTTGAGGAACTTTTCAGTAGTAACGATGGTTGTCACCTGCATCTTGGGCATAAAGTCAGTTTCCTTAAAAAGTTCCACACCAATCCCCTTTTTTATAGCATAATGGTACCAGGGAGCACGAAGTCTACCTGCGTCGACAAGCTTCTGTTCCAAAGCATTCATTATATCGATATCCTTCGGTAAATGGACCCAATTGATCTCTCCATATAACGTCCCAAAGATTTTATGAGCCGCAGGGAAAGGGCTGGTACCCCCTTTTGCTACGGGGGCGAAATCGGCCACTTTTCGCCCTTTTAAATCCTGGATTGACTTGATCGTCCCATTATCCACAAGGTCTTTTCGGATGATATAACCTCTGATGTTTCGGGCTGGCTCTCCGGCGCTTTCTGCCACAGCGAGCGATCCTCCAGAGACGATTCTAAAATCTGCTCCGCCGTCGACCATATTCCAGAAGCCAGCTGTCAAATACCCATCGAAAAGATGGATTTCTCCTGAGACGAGGACAGCAGGGTATTTCATGAAATCTGCAATTTCAACGAGCTCAATTTCTAAGCCTTCCTCTCTAAACCAACCCTTGCCGAGTGCAGAGACAATGGGGGCTGACTTTCCTCCAACGACAAGCTTGAATGGTCCGCTTGCATTCCCCTTCAAGGCGGGAAAACTGAATAACCCCAAAGTCACAAGACAAACAACAACAATGAATAAAAGATATCTTGGTTTCATAGCAAAAACCTCCTTTCTTTAAATTTCAAATTGAAAGATTGAATATGTTACTAAAATCTCCGAACCCCTTAGTCCTTTGGAAATGGAAGGAACCCGCATTCGATGAAATCGACAATCCTATTTACACTACGTTCAACGATGGCCTCTCCTTTTTCAGCAGTAGCAACGGTAGGGTTTCCAACTGTACCCGTCTCTGTGATAGACTTAAAATTTGGGTATTGAATCACGTCCGGAAAGTTATCTTTTATATGTGGAGAAGATTCTTTCACGCATTCCAGATTTACCACTTCGGGCAATAAATAGAGCATTATCGAGGTGGCAGTTTCGCTGGCATGACCATGGGCCAATTCCCCCGTTTCAACAATTCCTTCTGACTGCCATTTCACAAACCTCCACCAATCTACCTGAGCACATCGAACTCTATGCTTTCTTTGAATTTCCTCAGCGATCACATTGATGCTTTGGACATTCCCTAAGTGTGTGTTGAGGAATAGAATTCTCCGGATTCCCCAGTAGATCAGGCTATCGCAAACCTCTCCGAGATAAACCTCTAACGTTCTTGGTTTAACCGTCAAGGTACCAGGATATTCCATCAGTCCCCAGGAATAGCCGATCGGGATGACCGGGATGAAAAAACATTTTACGCGGCTGGCTACCCGTTGGGCGATCCTCTCCGCAACGATCGAGTCTGTTCCCAGTGGAAGATGGGGGCCGTAAATTTCGATCGCCCCGACAGGGATGATCGCCAGATCCGTTTCATCTCTCATCCTTTCGAATTCTTTACTTGTGATCAATTCTATTCCTTGCATCAGGTTCTCCTTTCAATACAGGGGGACCAAAGCGCAATTGGGAAAGTAGTGGTAGTTGGTTTCGTGTCTCTTCTATAACTTGAGTATCCAGGTCCGCAAAAAGGACCATCTCACGATTCGATGCAGATGCGATGATATTTCCCCAGGGATCAACGACAAGACTTCTGCCCAAAAAATTGATCCCCGAAGCTTCCCCAATTTGGTTCACCCCTATAATGAAGATACCATTTTCCAATGCCCTTGCTCGGGCACAAAGCCTCCAGTGATCCATGTTAGGGCTTACAAAGGCTGAAGGAACAAATACAACCTCCGCACCTTGAAGAGCTAACCAACGGTAAATCTCTGGAAACCTGAGATCGTAACAAATCGTCAAACCCACACCCATACCGTTGATTTCAGAAACTGTTAATTCCGACCCGTGTGTGATCGTTTCAGATTCTTTAAACTGGAAGGCATCGAAGAGGTGAATCTTTGAATATTTTCCAATCATCTCACCCCTACGATTAATCAAGATACTGGTATTGAACTTTTTGTCTTCTCTCTGTTCAATAATGCTTCCTGCAATGATCGTGACTCTGAACTGCCTCGCCATTTCCCTGAGTCGATCCGTGGATGGACCCGGGATCTTTTCTCCCTTCTTATAGTTGAGTTCAGCTGGAGGGACCACCTCTGAGAACATCTCAGGAAGACAGATGACATCCACTCCTCTGTCCGCAGCGGTCGAGATCATTCGGCACGCCTTTTCAATGTTTTTCTCTTTCGAGTTTCCACAGTTCATCTGAATTCCGGCAATTCTCAGCACCGACATGATCTACCTATTATTTCTTCCATGGAATAAGAATCGATTCAAAGAGGTCAATTCCCTTAAAAAGGAGAATCCCGAATATACCGATAACGATCAAAAGTGAAAAGAGCAAATCCAAGAGATGAAATTCGGTGGCCCAAGCGAGTAAATAACCGATCCCATCGCTTGCAATATACATCTCTATGGCTACGACGACGATCAGAGAAACAGCGACTCCGATTCTTAGGCCTCCAAAGATAATAGGAATGGCGCCAGGGAATACGACTTTCATCAGAACTTGCCGATGATTAGCACCCAAATTTTCTGCTGCCTTGATCAGGGTTTTATCAACTTGGAGGATTCCAGTAATGGTATTGAGAAGAATGGGATAGGAGGCTGATGCGAAAATGATCGCAATAATAGGGGGATTCCCCAAGCCGAGCCAAACGATGAAGAGGGAGAGGAGAGAGACTTTAGGCAATGGATAGGTGGCGGCGATCAAGGGGTTGAAAAATTGCCTCATAGGTTTCGAAAGCCCAATTGCCAAACCGAAGAGGATCGCAAAAACCACTGCACTGAAATAACCAACGGCCATGCGATAGATCGTACGGGTAAAATGGAAAAAGAGCTTACCACTTACGGTGATATCATAAAGTGCTACGAGAACTTTGGAGAAGGCAGGCAGGAAAACGGGTTTGACGATCCCCAATTGGCCCAGAGATTCCCAGAGGATCAGAATCGTAATGAAGGGGATACTGTTAATAAGAAAGGACTTTATTTTTGTATAAATTTGAGATGACCCCATATTATTTTTTAGAGTTAGCCTTTAAAAGTTCATCCTGTATTGCACCCCATGCCAAGTCAGAAATCTTATGAAAGGCCTGAGACCTCATCATATCCAAAGTCCTCGGTCGTTCTAAGTCAATCTTAACAATTTCTTTAATCTGTCCGGGTCGTGAGGTTAGAATAACGACTCGATCGCCCAATAATACTGCTTCCTCAATGCTGTGTGTGACATAGACTACCGTCTTCTGAAATTGACTCCAAATCTTTAGGAGCTCGAGTTGCATCAGTGTCCTTGTTTGCGCATCCAATGCCGCTAATGGCTCATCCATAAGAAGAATTTCTGGATCATTGCAAAGGCTTCGAGCCAGAGCTACTCTTTGCTGCATCCCGCCGGACAGTTCGTGTGGATAGTGGTTCTCAAATCCCTTTAATTGAATCAACTCAATGAATTGGTCAGCCAGACGGTTTCTTTCATGTTTTGGGATTCCCCGGACTTCATTTCCAAAAATGATATTTTCCTTAACTGTTCTCCAGGGGAAAAGGGCATACTGTTGCCAAACCATCGCACTCATGGGACCACTGGACCGTCTCTCCCCGTGGAAACTTACCTTACCTAAAGAGGCCTTTTCAATGCCTCCAATGATAAAAAGTAATGTTGATTTACCCGAACCACTGGGACCTAAGACGGTTAAGAACTCGCCATCCTCAACCTCTAAAGAAATATTTTTGAGGGCCTCCACCCTGAGGCCCCGGCTGAAGAACTCCTTGCAAATTGACTCCAATACAATCTTCATTTAAAAAGGTTTTTCACTTAGATTATTTACTATTTGGAATCCTAATCTTCTGAAACGACTCGAAGAACTCGGGTTTCTCGAATGGAATGGTTGCATCTAGTATATCGTTTCATTAATATGTTTACGTTAAAAAGCATGAGCGAAATTGAATTTCTTCCAGCGATGCACTACGGGTGAATCGTTGATTTCTTTGATTCCCAACAGGATTCTTTCTTTGAGT
>JBFMAE010000386.1:0-4161 GCA_040756085.1 Thermodesulfobacteriota bacterium
TTTTTTAAATACCGTAACGCATCTAATAAGGATTTCCAAAGATATTTTTAACTCCGAACTTCGAACTCCCAACTCCGAACTTCTATTGGGCCATCCTTTTCATTTTTTCTATCTGTGCCTTTACTCGTTTCGCCCTCTCGCTATTAGGATCTACTTTGAGATAATCCTCCCATGCCTTAACTGCTCCCTTAATATCCTGTTTATCGTGAAGGAGGACAATGCCAATATTGTATCGACTGTTGACATGTTTGGGGTCGCTCTGGGATGCCTTTCTGAATTCTTCGATAGCCTTATCAAATTGTCCTAAGGCTCTAAACATAATGCCCATATCTGTCCTGACATCGGGATTGTCGGGTTTGACAGCCAGATATTGACTGTAGGCTTCAATAGCTTCTTTAGGTTGGTTTCTGTCGAAGTAGAGGTTTCCCAATTCCACCCAGGCAGGAAGATTTTTAGGGTCTTTTTTAACAATATCCTTAAGGGTCTCAATCTTTAAGGCAACTTCCATGGGAGAGGGGCCTGGAGGGGCGGATGGTGGAACATCCTGCGGAACTATTTGCGGCTTTTGGACCGTAACAATCTTTTCTACCCCTGATGTACCCTTGAGGATAGCAACGGTCGCGCCTGTGATGAACCCAACAAGAAACGCGATCACCACAATCAGAATCACTGTCTCTTTCCTCATTTGAGGTCCCTTTCTCTTTTACACAAGAATGAAGCCTTGCCCTACCTTTTTATTTTAAATCATAACATGAAACGAGAGGGACGAAAAGGAGGTTTTTATTCTCTTTTGATTTTTGGAATGATTCATGGTAGAAATCTAACATGGGCTCATTCATATGAAAGAGGGAGGGATGGGAATGAAGTGCTATGTCTGTGCGAAGCAAGGAGTGGATAAAGAGGCAGTGGCCATCTGTATCGTCTGCGGGATGGGCCTCTGTCTGGGGCATACATTCAAGGAAAATTTGCTGGTAAGGGATATTATCGATTGGGGGTTAGGGGAGGAGCGGATCGAATATCCTCATACCCTTCCAAGGTTTATCTGCGCGGAATGTAAGCTGGCGATCGAACAGAGAAAGAAGGTGGAGAGGAGATAAGGAAATTCAGAATTAAGAATTAAGAGTCAAAAGTTGAAGAAATTCACAATGGGAGGTATTTTTAAAAAGAGGGCCTCCTTTTTTATTGATGGAGGGGTGAAAAAAAGGTTGTTTTTTCTCAGGAGATTATTAATAATAGATATGTGAAGAAAAAGATTCTGGTCGTTGAAGATGAGAAGGGTCTGAGGCTTCTTTACAAAGAAGAATTGGAGGCGGAGGGGTATGAGGTTCTCACCGCAAAGAATGGAAAGGAAGCCATCCAGCAGTTGGAAGAAGGGAAACCCGATCTGGTCGTCCTCGACATCGTCATGCCTGTGATGGATGGGATGGAGGCTCTGGGACGGATTGTTGGAAAGGATAGAAAAATCCCCATCATCCTCAATACCTCCTATTCCGGGTATAAGCAGAATTTTATGAGCTGGGTCGCTGATGCCTATGTGACGAAGTCGGCCGATCTCAGTGAATTGAAGAATAAGATTAGAGAACTTTTAGAGAAAAGGAAGGCCCGTTGAAAAAAGTTCTGGCCATGGTCTTAGCAGGAGGTCGAGGGGAAAGGCTCTATCCCCTGACCCGGGATCGGGCCAAACCTGCTGTCCCTTTTGGCGGGATTTATCGGATCATCGACTTCACCCTTTCCAACTGTCTCAATTCTGAGATACGGCGCATTTACGCCGTCACCCAGTATAAATCAATCTCCCTCCATCGCCATATCCAGTTCGGATGGAACATCCTTTCGGCCCCTCTGGGAGAATTCATCGAGGTCATTCCCGCTCAGCAACGAATTGATGAACACTGGTATCAAGGGACAGCCGATGCCATTTTCCAGAATATCTATACCTTGCAGGAGGAAAGGCCTGACCTTGCCCTGATCCTCTCCGGTGATCACATTTATAAGATGGATTATCGGAAGATGATCGAATTTCATCTGGAAAGAGGTGCTGATCTGACCGTTGCAGCGATCCGGATGGATCAAAAACTCTCCCGAGAGTTCGGCGTGATCGAAGTGGACAGGGATTGGCGAATCATTGGATTCCAGGAGAAACCTGAAAAACCCAAGACCATCCCAGGAGATCCGGAGGAGATCCTAGCCTCCATGGGGGTCTATGTCTTCGATACGGAGATCATGGTGAGGCGGTTGATAGAAGATGCCCGATCTGATTCGACCCACGATTTTGGCAGGAATATCATTCCTGCAATGATTGGAAAAGATAGGGTCTTTGCTTTCGATTTCAGACAGGGGGATCAAGGAGGGATGGGATACTGGAGGGATGTGGGGACGATCGATGCCTATTTCGAGGCGAACATGGATCTGGTCTCCGTCACCCCTCAACTCAATCTTTATGATCCCCAGTGGCCCATCCTGACCTATCAATCCCCCCACCCCCCCGCCAAGACCGTACTCGCAGAGACGGAAGAGGGTAGGGTGGGGACGGCCATCAATTCTATCATTTCAAATGGATGCATCATCAGTGGAGGGAGTGTCAAGCGATCGGTCCTCTCACCCAAAGTGGTGGTTCACAGTTACGCCGAGATTGAGGATTCCATCCTGATGGAAGGAGTGGATGTCGGAAGGTACGCAAAGATCCGGAAGACGATCATCGATAAGGAAGTCCACATCCCCACAGGGATGAAGATCGGTTACGATCTTGATGAGGATACGAAGCGATTTACGGTGACCGGCTCAGGGATTGTTGTGGTTCCCAAATGGATCAAACTCTGAGCAAACTACTTGGAAGATTAGGAGGAATGGTGGAATGATGGAGTATTGGGTAACAAAACAAGAGGACTTGAGCATGTTTTTTGGATCTAATCCCAACATTCCATTATTCCAATTAAGCCTCCAGTTCTAAAATATCAGACACGTTGATCTCGAGCATTTTCACGGAGGCGAGAATCCGTTCCGCATTTCGATCCACCGCAGGGAATTCCCCTGAGAGCTCTTTTAATTCCTGAGATGCCTTCCGGATCGCTTTGACCCGGGTATCGATCTTTTTCAGATTCCTTCGATTCAATTGGAACCTCCTTTACGAATTAGCCGATTGATAACGAATTCAATGAATTCGATTTTTTTGTGACATTCGTTGCCATTCGATTTATTAGCTTATTTTCCTCAAATCCTTAAACCGTTTGGCCTTGACCTCGTAACGGGGCAAGGAGTTAAAGGGGTGAACTTCGATGTTATACCCCAGATTCGTTTTCAGCCGAAGCTGGTCTCTCAGTTGGCCGAGGATCGTTTCGCGATTTCCTTCCGCATCCGGTAAAATTTCGATCTTGAGCGTGATGTCGTCAAGATCTCCCTTCTTGGTAACCACCACCTCGAATTCGTTGCTCAGCCCCTTGAATGAACGGACCACCTCTTCAATCGCAGAAGGGGCTATGAGAACGCCTTTGATCTTGGTGATATCATCTGCCCTTCCAACCACCCCTCCTTTAATGATGCGGAATGTCCTTCCGCAGGGACAAGGATCCTTCGACCATTCTGCCACATCCTTGGAGTCGAACCGGATACAGGGCTGAGCGATGCGGTCAAGAGCGGTGATGACGATCTTCCCCTTTCGGCCTGGTTCTTCAATAATCTCTCCTGTCTCGATATCCTCCAACTGGGTGAGAAAGAGGGCGTCGTTCACATGAAGGCCCCCCGGCTGGGCTGTGCATTCAAAACCCCATGCCCCAATCTCTGTCGCACCTACATGGTCATAGACCTTGGCTCCCCAGGCCTCCTCCATTCTCTGCTTTGTAGAGGGGATGCTGGCGCCGGGTTCGCCGGCGCAGGTGATCTTTCTGATGGAGAGGTCTCGTGCTGGATCGATTCCCAACTTCTTTCTGGCTGTATCCGCCATTCCCAGCACATAAGTGGGAGTAGCCATCATGGCATTGGCCCGGAGTTCTTGTATCTTCAGGATCCGGGCCTCTGTATCGAGAACCCCCCCCGGAATGACTTCGCAGCCGATCTTTTCAGCCGCATAATGACCCGCCCAGAAGGCAACGAAGATATTGTATCCAAAGGGGAGAAAAACCCTATCTATTTTCCGGTAGCCCTGGGCATAGAGCAGGTAAGCCCAGG
>JBFMAE010000387.1:0-12538 GCA_040756085.1 Thermodesulfobacteriota bacterium
GAAATTTTTATTATCGGCCTATTCCATTCTGATACTTCTTTTATTGCCTTTTTTCGAAGGGTGTGTCTCAAGGCAAGATTCATCCGATCTGAGAACGAAGACGATCGTCTTCAAACACGGGAAGATCGCAGGGGATCCTGCCCTCTTTATGGAATTGATCGATCGGTTTGAGAAAAAAAACCCTGGAATAAAGATAAAGGGTGAGACCCTTCCTGCCTCGACCGATGAACAGCACCAGTTTTATGTCATCAACCTTGAGGGGAAGAGCCCGGAATTTGATGTCTTGAGTATGGATGTCATCTGGGTGCCTGAGTTTGCAAGGGCAGGATGGCTCAGGGATCTCTCCCACCTCCTTCCGGAGGATGAAAGCGAGGAATTCTTTCCCGGACCGATGGAGGCGGTTACTTACCGGGGCCGGTTATACGCCATCCCGTGGTATATCGATGCAGGAATGCTTTATTACCGGAAAGACCTACTTGAAAGATATGGATTTTCGCCTCCGGAGACATGGCAGGAGCTTGTAAAAATAGCCCGGCAAATCACCCAGAGAGAGTCTGACCTTTATGGGTTTATCTGGCAGGGGAAGCAATATGAAGGGCTTGTCTGCAATGTCCTCGAATACTTCTGGAGTAATCATGGCGAGGTATTGAGAGAAGGCAAGGTGGTGATCAACCGTCCAGAAAATATCGAGGCTTTACAATTGATGGTCGATTTAATCTATCGATACCACATCACCCCTCCCCTTGTCCTCACAGCCATCGAGGAATCCACAAGACATCTCTTCGGAAGCGGGAAGGCATTATTCATGCGGAACTGGCCCTATGCATGGAATATTTTTCAAAGGGAAGGGTCACTGGTAAAGGATAAGGTTGGCATATCAAAGCTTCCCTCCTTTCCCGGAAAAACTTCTGCATCGACTCTGGGGGGATGGCAGCTGGGGATCAATCGATTTTCCAAAGAGCCTGAGGCTGCCGAACGGTTTGTAAAATTTCTAACATCCCCCGAAGCTCAGAAGACCCTTGCTTTGACCATTGGCTATAAACCCACCCGGAAATCTCTTTACCGGGATAAAGAGCTCATGGAAAAACAGCCTTTTATGGCACGCCTCTTTGAGATACTCATGAAGGCAAAGCCAAGGCCTGTTACACCCTATTACATGATGATGACCCAGGTCGTGCAGCCTGAGTTCAGTGCCGCCCTTTCCAGGATCAAGACTCCGGAGCAGGCATTGAGCTCAGCCCAGAAGCAGATCGAAAATATCGTCGGGGTCGAAGAATGAAGCCAATCGATAAGGGGAATAAATTTGTTCTGCCATCGATCGTCTTACTCTTACTGGTGACCCTCTATCCCCTTTTTTATGTCTTCTACCTAAGTCTGCAACGAAGGCTTCTCCTATTCGATATCTCAAAGTTTGTGGGGATGGAGAACTACCTCTTCCTCTTCAGGGATGATCGATTCTTCAATGCCTTAAAGAACACCCTTTATTTTACAATAGTATCGGTGACCCTGGAACTGGTTCTTGGCATTGCCATCGCTCTGTTGCTCCACCGGTCCTTTAAAGCAAAGGGGCTGATGAGGGCCGTGGTCCTGATCCCCTGGGCGATCCCGACGGTGGTCTCTGCAAAGATGTGGGAGTGGATTTACAACACGGACTTCGGAATATTGAACTATCTCCTGGGCATCCAGGTCAACTGGCTCGGCCATCCCCTCTGGGCGATCCATGCGGCCATATTCATGGACGTCTGGAAGACCACCCCTTTTGTGGTCATTCTGATCACCGCAGGGCTTCAGGTGATCCCGAAGGAACTCTATCAGGCGGCAAGGGTGGATGGTGCGGGGAGTTGGAAGATCTTCAGATGGATCACCCTGCCCCTCCTGAAACCGGTCATCCTTGTGGTCATGATCTTCAGGACCCTTGATGCCTTCCGGGTCTTTGATGCCATCTATGTCCTTACCGGAGGGGGGCCAGCCAATACCACAGAAACCCTCTCCATCTATGCCTATAAGGTCCTTTTTCAGACCCTTCAGTTCGGCTACGGCTCAACCCTCTCCGTGGTCGTCTTCCTGTGCATCGGGTCTATCAGCGTATTCTATTTAAGGCTTTTGAGCAGGGATAAGCGTTGATGAAAAAGTTGACTTTCTATTTATTGATCATTCTTCTGGCACTCTACTGCTCCGGCCCGCTTCTCTGGCAGTTTATTACAAGTCTGAAAGTCGATGCGGACATCACTCAACTTCCCCCTCTCATCCCTCAACGTCCCACCCTGGGCCATTATCTCTCTATCTTTGAGGGACATCCATTCTTAAGAATCATCCTCAACAGTGCGATCGTTGCACCCTCGACCACACTGCTCTCCCTCATGTTCGGCTCCCTCTGTGCCTTTGGTCTCTCAAAGCTGAGGGTGAGGTACAAAGGTGTCATTTTGGGGTTTGTCCTCTCCGTATCCATGTTTCCTCCCATCGCCACGGTCAGCCCGCTCTACATCATCATCCGTGCACTCGGACTCCGGGACACACTCTTTGCATTGATCCTCACCTACACCACCTTTTCCCTTCCCCTTTCCATCTGGGTGCTGACAAACTTCTTCAATGAAATTCCTGAGGAGATCTATCTTGCTGCAAAGGTAGATGGATGCACACCCTTCCAGGGATTTTATAAAATCATACTGCCTCTTGCTGCCCCCGGAATGTTTGCAACAGCGATTCTGGTATTTATCTTCTCCTGGAATGAATTTCTCTTCGCCCTCACCTTCACCTCCACCGTGTCCTCAAGGACTATCCCTGTAGGAATTGCCCTCTTCCCCGGCCTTCATGAAGTCCCATGGGGGGATATTGCCGCTGCTTCGGTGGTGGTCACTTTTCCTCTCATCGTACTTGTCTTTGCCTTCCAGAGAAGAATCATTGAAGGGCTGACCGCAGGGTCCATCAAGGGATAAGGATTGCCTCAGGGAAAAAGGTTCAATGGAAGTGAAGATTTTTGGTAGAATCTGTAAAGCTCCCCGCCCGCAGAACGAGGCCCTTACCGGTCAAATATTAATTCTTCATTTCAAACTGGATTGCCCTTCAGTCCTATGGCCTCGGCGACCTCCTGCATTCCCTTGATCGTATTATCGATGAGTTCCTCCAATCCAACCTGTAGCATCTCCGCCCCCTTTTCGATGATCGACCGGTCCACGCCGGCTGCGAACCTCTTGTCTTTCCATTTGTTCTTCACTGACTTCACCTGAACATCCAAGATACTTTTTGAGGGTCGAATTAAAGCGGTTGTTACGACGAGCCCTGTTAACTCATCGATGGCATAGAGGGTTTTTTCTAAGCTCGTCTGTGGCATGACATCGGAGCATATCCCCCATCCGTGAGAGATGGCAGCCCGGATATATTCCTCTGGCCACCCCTGCTCTCTGAGGATCTCCCCTGTTTGGGTGCAGTGCTGATCGGGAAACTTTTCATAATCAAGATCATGAATAAGACCGATAATTCCCCACTGCTCCTCGTCCTCACCCCGCTTTCTGGCGATGTAACGCATCACCCCTTCGACGGCATAGGCATGCTTGCGCAGGCTATCGCTTTCGTTATATCGATGTAAAAGTTCTAACGCTTCCTGGCGCGTCGGTATTTTCTGTGGCATCGTCTCACCCCCTCCTTCTTTCTTATTATTTCCTTTATCATGCATTCCACAAACTGGTCAAGTCTGTAATGTTTTGTAGAGCCCCACGGTCTAAAGACCCGTAGCTTTCTGCGTAGGAGGGTAAAATACAAGATACCTATTCATTATAATTTGCCATGATAGGCTCATCACCCCTGCCTACCGGCAGGCATTAGCAAAACTGGCCTCTTAACCTTTACCCTTAAAGCAAAAACGCTTTATTTTCTGAGCAATTCATCATGCCCAGAGGGCACCCACGAATGATGAAAATGATCACTGCGAACGAATTTCACGAATAAAACCTATTCGTGTCATTCGCTGTCATTCGTGCTATTCTTTTCTATTTTCTGAGTAATGATCATAGAGTTTCAGGGAGATTTTAAAAAAGGAGAAAGGAGATTACCTTTTGACAATTTGAGCTAGAGTTGATTAAAATATTAAAATTAAGATATTCGAAAGGAGGGAAGGATGTGAAAACGATGAAATCATTCAGCGGAAAAATCTTTTGTGCAGTTGCATGTCTGATACTGATTCTTAGCCTCTTTTTACCCACCCTCTCCTCTGCCAAAACGGCCAAAGAGATCAACGCGGAGGTCAATGCGGCTTTGAATCTCTTCTCCCAGCGGGTGAAGGGAGGAAAGGAATTTCTCAAGGCCGCAAAGGGCGTCCTCATCATTCCGAACATTATCAAGGCGGGACTTGGCATTGGAGGAGAGTATGGTGAGGGGGCACTCCGGATAGGTGGCGAGACAGTTGAATATTACAGCCTGGCAGCTGGTTCAATCGGGTTTCAGATCGGGGCTCAGAAACAGAACTTAATCCTTGTATTCATGCAGGACGAAGCCCTTAAGAATTTCCGTGCGAGCTCTGGCTGGAAAGCAGGGGTGGACGGGTCCGTGGCCTTCATCGATGTCGGGAAGGAAAAATCGATCGACACGGTGAACATCAAGGATCCGATTGTCGCGTTTGTCTTCGGTCAGAGAGGGTTAATGGCCAGCGCGACCATTGAAGGCGCGAAGTTTACCAAACTGATCAGATAGGAAATAGGATAAAAGGGACTCCTTCAACGGAATGTTTCGGTCCATTTCGTAAAGAATGATATAGCTGAAACGGTTTCAGGGGTTTCCTTGAAGAAGAGGTGACCCTTCAAAACCATGAGGAGGATAAAGATGAAGATACTGGGAGTTCTGGGAAGTCCCCGATTGGGTGGAAATAGCGATATCCTTCTGGAGCGGGCCCTTGCCGGGGCCAAGGATGCAGGAGCCAAAGTGGAGAAGATCGTCCTCTGCCAGAGAAAAATCTCTGGATGCCTGAACTGCGAGAAATGCAACGAAACAGGAGTCTGCGCCATCAAAGATGACATGATGGAAATCTATAAAAAGATCTTGGAGTCCGATGCGATCATCCACAGTGTGCCTGTCTATTTTTGGTCCATGACGGCCCAGATGAAAGCCTACCTGGACCGCTGGTGCGCCTTTTTTGATGCGAATTGGCGGATGCACAAAGCTTACTCTCCCAAGATGAAGGGGAAGAGGATCGGTCTGATCACGGTCTGCGGAGATCCTGATGTCTCCACCGCAGACCCTATCGTTCACAGCTTTAAGACCACCATTGAGTTCAGCGGACTCCACTGGCTGGGTGTGGTTCAGGCCTCAGCCTCAGCAAAGGGGGAGATTGCCGGAAATGAGGAAGTCAAAAGAAAAGCTTACAACTTGGGTAAAAAAGGAACGAAAATCTAAAACGTGAGGGGTTCCCTTTCCCTCTTTCATATTTCGGCGCTAAATTAAAAATGAAGATTGATTATTCCTCGATCGACCAACCCTTTCTGTTAAGATTCATCTTCTATCCCCGTCAGGATGTCACCTCTTGCCCTGGGAACGCCTTTGATCTCACCGTCCCTGTTGACGACCGGGCTTCGATTCTATGCCGTTTTTACATGGGGCATCAGGAATGGCCATGGATTCTGTTCTTCCACGGAAATGGGGAGGTGGTGAGCGACTATGATGAAATCTCCTCCCTCTATCATCAAAAGAGGCTCAACTTAGTCATTGCCGATTACAGGGGCTATGGAGCCAGCAGCGGGATCCCGACCCTCACGGATCTCGTCCACGATGCACATATCATTTTTAAGGGGGTCAGGGAGGAACTCTCCAGAAGAAATCTGAGAAGTGACCTTTGGGTCATGGGAAGGTCTCTGGGAAGCATCTCTGCTCTGGAACTGGCTTACCACCATCAAGGGGTGATGAAAGGGCTCATCATCGAGAGCGGTTTTCCCAGTGTGGTGAGGATCATGACCCATCTCGGGATGCCGGGTCATGGGATGGGTCTGGAAAAGATTGACCAGGCCTGTCTCGAGATGATCAAAAAGATATTTCTCCCTACTCTGATCATTCATGGCGAACAGGATATGCTCGTCCCCCTCGAGAATGGGAAAGAGATTTATCACCACCTTGGAACCGAGGAGAGAGAACTTCTCGTTATACCTTCCGCCACTCACAATGACATCATGCTGGTCGGCTTCAAGGACTACTTCAAAGCCCTTCAACAATTCGTCGAGAAGACAGACCGGCCAAAACAGTAGAATAAGAAATAAAGGAATTAAACAACATCCCTTAAGTCTTGAAATTTCGGTTATGTCAACCGAATTTTCAAGGTAATGTTTCATGACGTCTACGTCACCCACGAACGATGAAAATTACCAAGTATTATCCTCCCCCTTGAGAGGGTGTGTCGTAATTGTAGGGGCTTGATAAATTAAGCCCCCTAATAGGGCTCAATGAATTGAGCCCCTACAAGACATTGTGTATGGCCCTTCCGTAAATAGATATACGACACAGTCTCTTGCGGGAGGGGATGGAGAGGAGGGGGAGTCTTCTTTAGATTTTCATCATTCGTTCCTGTCTGCCCTGCCTGCAGTAGGCAGGGGGGAAATTCTTCTCCTCCCTTTGAAAAGGCAGGGAGGGATTTGATAAACTCCGGTTGATTTTTAAGTCCCTTTTTGTTAGATTGTGGCAAAATCGTTCCTCGCAATTAAGGAAATATAGAGAACATTTCCTCACGCCCATAGAGGGCAAGAAACCCATCTCTCTAACTCTTCATCAGGAGTGAAGAAGGGGGGTGATTGCTGACCTGATATACAATTCAAGACCAGGCACATCGGTTACATTCACAAAAATGCTCAACCGTGCTGTTAAAAGGAATACTGAGCGATTTCCAGAAGATTTCATGTTCCAATTGACCATGGAAGAGGCGAGGGTTTGGTGGATCGAAGTCAAAGGCTCCAGTTTAAGGTCACAAATTGTGACCTTAAAAAGAGGCCAGCACATCAAGTACCGCCCTTATGCTTTCACGGAGCATGGGATATTGATGCTGTCTAGTGTTTTAAATAGCGAACGAGCCGTTCAGGTCAATATCGAAATCATGCGTGCCTTTGTCCGTCTGCGGCGGATGCTTGCTTCCCATGCGGAATTGGCCCGGAAACTCGATGCCCTTGAGGGAAAATATGATGCTCAGTTTAAAGTGGTCTTTGATGCCATTCGCCAACTGATGACTCCTCCGGAACCAAAGCGCCGTCCCATCGGGTTTCGGCCCGGAGACGCCAAAGAGTAGAAAAAGCTTAATCCATGAAAGACGAATTCTACGCCCACTCCAAAGATGGAAAACCGCGTGAAGAATGGCATCGCCTCGAAGATCACTTGAAAAAAGTTGCCGAAATGGCCCGAAACTTCGCCAACGACTTTAACGCTGGTGATTGGGGATATCTGGCGGGATTATGGCATGATCTCGGGAAATATTCGGGAGAATTTCAGGATAAAATAAAGAAAGATATTGATGCACATATCGAAAGTTTGATCAGCAGGGTTGATCACTCAACCGCCGGTGCCCAGCATGCGATACCAATGCTGGATATAATAGGCCACTTGTTAGCGTATGTGGTTGCAGGACACCATTCCGGGCTTCTGAACGGAAGAGACACAGGGGCCTGTCAAGAAGCTCGTCTGAGAAAGGCCATTCCTCTTTGGGAACATGGTCTTCAATTTCTGCCAAAAATCAACAAGATCGAACCACCAATTTTTTTGCGATGTGCATTGACAAGAAAAAACGCCTTTTCGGTGGCTTTCTTTGTTCGCATGATTTTTTCCTGTTTGATTGACGCCGATTTTCTTGACACGGAAGCCTTTATGAATGCACAGCAAGCTGCTCTTCGCCTCAAATGGCCGGATAATATATTAAATGAAATGGATAGTGCATTGACGGAGTTTGTCCAACAACTTGATCTTGAAGATACTGTCGTCAATCGGCAACGGGCCTTAGTGCGTGAAGCATGTCTAAAAGCTGCAGAGGAGAACCCAGGGCTGTTTTCATTAACAGTTCCCACCGGAGGTGGGAAGACGTTATCATCCCTCGCTTTTGCTTTGCGTCACGCCGTTAAGCATGGTTTGCAGCGCGTGATATATGTCATCCCTCTAACAAGCATCATTGAGCAGAACGCAGACGTATTTCGTGAAGCAATGAAGTCACTTGCTGATAAACTTGGTCGTGATCTCGTTGTGGAGCACCACAGTAACCTCGATCCTGAAAAGGAGACGGCATTCAACCGATTGGCTGCAGAAAACTGGGATGCTCCACTTATAGTAACGACCTCTGTTCAGTTCTATGAATCTTTATTCAGTAATAAGACCTCTCGTTGCCGAAAACTACATCGGTTGGCTCGTTCAGTAATCATTCTTGATGAAGCCCAAACACTACCCGTTGATTATTTGAAACCTTGTCTGCTTGCTTTACAAGAGCTGACAACCAATTATAGAACAAGCATTGTGATTTGTACCGCCACACAACCCGCTATTGAACGAAGAGAAGGCTTTGAGATTGGCCTTCAAAAACCTTTTGAAATCATACCAAATCCTGTTGAGCTCTATCATCAGCTCCATCGTGTTCGTGTTGAGGATATCGGAAGTCAAAGCGATCAAGAAATCTGCAGACGGATGCAAGATGAACCACAAGTCCTTTGCATTGTGAATACTCGACTTCATGCCAGAAAATTGTTTGAGACAATAGAACCAGGTGATGACCACTTCCATCTCAGTGGAAATATGTGTCCTGCTCACAGGGCGGAGAAACTCAACCAGATACGGGGGCATCTTAACCAGGGCCATGTTTGCCGTGTAGTGAGCACTCAGGTTGTGGAAGCAGGTGTGGACGTTGATTTCCCGGTTGTTTATCGTTCCCTGGCTGGACTCGATTCAATTGCTCAAGCCGCCGGACGCTGTAACCGGAATGGCAGATTGCCACAAAAGGGGAACATTTACATCTTTCGATCCGAGCATACCAGATCGGAAAGATTCTTTTCTGATACGGCCCAATGTGCAGGTCAGATTTTGACTTTATATCGGGATATTCTTAACTTAGAGGCAATTCAACACTATTTTCAGCTCTACTACTGGGACCAGAGTGCACGCTGGGACGAAAAGAGGATTATGGATAACTTCTCTATGTTGAACGAACGTCAGTTCCCTTTCAACTTTGGGTTTACGCGAACGGCTGAGGTATTTCAGCTAATAGATGAGACCAGGACCTGCCCGGTGATCATACCTTGGCGCGAGAGCGGACGGAGGCTGTGCGAGCGTCTGCGTTCTATTCCTACTCCCACTCTGGAAATCCAGCGTGAGCTTCAGCGATATGTAGTGCCAATTCCTCGAAGAATATGGGAGAAGCATGTAGGCACGGACATACAGTTGATCCATGAGGGAATATCAGTCCTGGTAAGTCCGGAAGTCCATTATTCGGAAGAAACTGGCTTGAATCTTGAAGCTGAGGAGCCAGGTGCGATTTTTGCTTAAGAAAGGAGGGATAAAATGTCATACGGGATTAAGCTTTTGGTCTGGGGCGATTATGCATCTTTTAATCGCCCGGAAATGAAGGTCGAACGGGTCAGTTACGATGTCATCACTCCGAGTGCCGCCAGAGGAATCCTTGAGGCAATCTACTGGAAGCCTGAAATGCGCTGGGTGGTAGACAGAATCTATGTTCTGAAACCCATACGTTTTACCCATGTCCGACGCAACGAACTGGATTGCAAGATACCTACAAAAAATATTCTCTCTGCTATTAAGAAGGGAAAGGCCGATCTGGGTATTGCCGTCGAAGATCATCGTCAGCAGCGAGCTGCCATAATCCTAAAAGACGTATGCTATGGGATTGAAGCACATGTCGAGGTACTAAAGCCAGAGCTCAAGGATGGCAACCCCATTGATAGTCCTGAAGCAAAACACCTTCGCCAGTTCAAGGACAGAGCGAAAAGGGGTGGATATTTCCATCACCCTTATCTTGGCACCCGAGAATTCCCTGCAAACTTTGAACTGGCAGAAGCATTTCCAGAGTGTCCTGAATATTTAAGGGGTGAAATCAAGTTGGGTTATATGCTTCGCGACATGGTTTTCGTTCCTGACCCGAAGGGGAAAGTAATTGAATCAAACCAGGGCTGTCGGCTCAACGCCGAAGCGCGTTTTTTTCACGCCAAAATAGTTGACGGAGTAATTGATGTTCGGTCTCTGAATCAGGGAGGGCCCAAGACATGATCCTGCAATCGCTATATGATCTATATGAACGACTCAGCCGTGACCCCGAATATGACATCTCACCACCAGGTTACAGTCTTCAGAAAATTTCGTTCAAAGTTGTACTCAACCCAGACGGGACATTGCATGATATAGAGGACGCCCGGATAAAAGACGGTAAGAGGTTTGTTGGTCGCCAGATTACGGTTCCAGGTAGCACTAAATCTTCTGGCTCCGGTTTCAATCCCTGTTTTCTATGGGATAACACAGGGTATATGTTGGGTTATAAACCGAATGACAAAACCCCTAAGCGCACACAACAAACTTTTAAGTCTTTTCGAGAAATGCACCTTGCGAGGCTATCACAAATCAATTCGCCCGCATATCAAGCGGTCTGCCAATTCCTAAAGGCATGGAATCCAGAAAGAGCCGCAGAATATCCCGTATTAAAAGAAGTCGGTACTGGATTTGGTGTATTTCAAATCGTAGGAGAAACAAGTTACGTTTATAAAGATCCGGCGGTGAAAGAATGGTTGTCGAGACAGCAAAACCAGAAAACAGAGAATCCGATGAGCCAGTGTTTGGTAACTGGGAATATTGGCGCTATATCACGTCTTCATCAGCCAAAGATCAAGAGGGTCGGCGATCAGCCAGAGTCTCTCCTGGTGTCATTTAATGATCCTGCATATGAATCATATGGTAAGGAGCAAAGTTACAACGCTCCTGTTTCTGAGGACGCTGCATTTAAATATACGACTGCTCTTAATGCCCTTCTGGCAGGCCAAAAGAGTCATAAACATCGCTTTTTGCTTGCCGGTGCAACCATCGTCTTTTGGACTAAAGAACCTACTTTTACAGAGGATATCTTTGCACAATTCGCTACCCATGGGTCGATTACCCTCGAGAGACAGGAAGTGCAGGATGAAAGCTTAAGGCATAAGATCGAATTATTTCTCAAGGCGCTTCGCAAGGGCAAAGAGGCTTATTCTGAGATTGACAAGTCCCCAGACAGAACGCCTTTTTTCATACTTGGACTGACAGGACAGGCGAAAGGCAGGATTGGGGTGAGGTTTTTCTATCGGGATACGATAAGCCATTTGCTCGACAATCTTCGCCAGCATTACGTCAATATGGGAATAGAAAGGCAATATAAGAAAGATACAAACACCCTGATCCTGAATTCCCGGCTTTATGGCAGTTGCTCGATGAGACATGTCCGCGTCGGAATGGAAAACTTGAACGTGATAAAATTCCACCCGTCTTATCCGGTCCTCTCCTCCGCGCTGTCATCACGGCATCTCAATATCCTGAGGGGCTTTTCAACTCAGTTATGAGAAGAATTCATGCCGACAGGGAGATCAACTATATCCGGGCATGCATTATAAAAGGTTACTTAACAAGAAACCAAAGAATGGAGGTAAGTATGGGACTTGACCCGAATCGCAAAGAACCAGCATACCGGCTGGGTCGGCTTTTTGCCGCCCTGGAAAAAACCCAACAGAATGCCCTTGGTGATGTGGGTGCTACCATCCGCGACCGATTTTATAGCGCCGCCTCAGCAACGCCAGGTGCGGTCTTCCCACGGTTGCTACGGACTTACCAACATCATCTTGCAGGAATGAAAGGAGGGAAAGTCGGACGCGAGATTTTGGTGAGGGAGATACTCGACCCGCTAACGAGCTTTCCCGCCCATTTGAATTTGACCGACCAGGGTCTTTTTGCCATCGGCTATTACCATCAGATGAGGGATTTGTGGACTTCAAAGCAGGAAAAAGAACAAGAAAAAGGAGTAGATAAATCATGAACCGCTACGATTTCGTTTATCTATTTGATGTCAAAGATGCCAATCCCAATGGAGATCCTGATGCAGGCAATCTGCCACGCATCGACCCCGAAACTGGCGATGGTTTAGTAACAGACGTTTGTCTGAAGAGGAAAATTCGTAACTATATTGCAATTAAAGAGAATAATACCCCGCCTTATGAAATTTATTTTACCGAAGGAGTCGTACTTAACCTAACACACAAAAGGGCTTATGAGCATATCGGGGAGAAACCCGAGACTAAAAAGCTGCCAAAAGACGCCGCTAAAGCACAGGAGATAACTGCTTTCATGTGTCGAAACTTTTATGATATTCGCACGTTCGGGGCCGTCATGTCGACCGAAGTGAATTGTGGTCAAGTGCGAGGGCCTGTGCAGTTCTCTTTTGCTAGTGTAGTGGCGCTAACAGTTCTTGACATTTGAAATCTTTTTCATAATGCTTTCAACCGAAGCTGTCCAAACAAATACTTTAGGGTTTTGATTATGAGCTTCAATGTATTGTTTAATCGCCAGG
>JBFMAE010000388.1:0-5300 GCA_040756085.1 Thermodesulfobacteriota bacterium
CTGGCGATTAAACAATACATTGAAGCTCATAATCAAAACCCTAAAGTATTTGTTTGGACAGCTTCGGTTGAAAGCATTATGAAAAAGATTTCAAATGTCAAGAACTGTTAGCGCCACTACACTAGATATTATGCATCTTTCATGAAAAAGGTGTAAGGAACGGGGGACAGATATGAATAAAGATAAGATATTAAAAAAACCCGTAGCGATTCTTGGGGCAGGAGCATGTGGCCAAGCTTTTGCTGCTGAATTTACTCTCGCAGGGTATAAGGTACGCCTTTATGAACTCCCAGAGCTTGCTATGGAAAGCTTGGGAGATGTTCTGAACACACATAAGATAGAGCTTGGAGGTAAGCAGCTTAATTTCAAATGGTTCAGAAGAGCAGGTGTTGCCGAGATCGATGTTATAACCACTAACATGACAGAGGCACTCAAAGAAGCTGGCTTGGTGATAGTAGCCATTCCAGCGAAAGGTCACAAAACCTTCTTTGAAAAAATGATTCCATGCTTCGAGGACGGACAGGTCATAAGCATATTTCCAGACAATTTCGGTTCTTTAAGGCTCAAGAATATGATGCGAGAGAAAGGAATTAATGTGAATGTGATAATTGGGGGATGGAGTTCCATGCCGTATGGTGTGAGAGCAATTGAGCCTGGTAAACTCGATTGTATACTCAGGATTCGTAATCTCCTCTTTGATGCCCTTCCAAGCAAGGACGGAGATAAATTCTTTGAAATCTTAAAAGGAATTCCTGCCTTTGATGGTACGATAGAAATTCATCGAGGTGACACAATCATCGGAGTGGATCTTTCCAATCCAAATCCCACTGTTCATATTCCCGGCTCAATCCTCAATGTGGGTGCCATGGAGGTCTCAGAAATGGAAGGTATCTTAGGCATTCCGAGCGGCAAATATTCCATGTACAAATACGGAATGAGTCCAGCAGTGTCGAGGGTTCAGTTAGCTTTTCATCAAGAAGAGAGAACAATCGCAGCTGCCATGGGAATAAAGATGATTGAGCATCGCGAGGATCAATTCTTCTGGAAGGGGAGCATCATGGGAGTAGAGTATTGGGTTCCATTTGCTGATGTGGTTCTCCCCCCCATCGTCGGGCCCGATTCTGTTGAGCATCGCTATTTTACTGAAGATATCCCCGTGGGTGCGGTCGTGCGGTACTATCTGGCTAAAAAATTTGGTGTAGAGGTTCCTATAATAGAATCGCTGATACGGTTGGGGTCGGTTGTCTGCAAGCGGGATTTTTTCAAAGAAGGAATCTCTCTAAAAGAACTGGGTATTGGGGACCTAAATAAAGAGCAGATAATAAGATATGTAAAAGAAGGGCTAAGGCCGTAAAATAAAAGAAAAATAAAAGAAGGGAGGAGGTGATAGGGCAAGAAAGTTGGAAGGGAAGCAAAAAGTTTTTAAATCACAAAAAAGGAAGGAGGTAAATTATGATTCGAAAGTGGCAGATCTTAGTGGTTATTTTTTTGGCAATTTTATTGGTATCTAGGTGGAATTCAGAGGTATTTGCCCAGAAATATAAATGGAGACTGCCTCAAGTTCATCCAGTCGGAAGCGACTATGACCTACGAGCTAAGGGCTTCGCTGAAGAGGTAAAGAAAAGGACGGATGGTCGAATCGAGATCACTGTTTACTCTGGTGGAGTCCTCTGTGACTGGGTGGAGTGTTATGAGCGGGTCATGAGAGGGGATTATGAAATTACCCTCACACCTATAGCTCCTACTTATGACCCAAGATTAAATATTGCTTATTATATGCCCTACCTGTTTACGACCACGGAGGAAGCCAAAGCAGCCTATAAGAGGGGTGGTTGGGTCTACAAAATGGTTGATGATCTGTTGGTGCAACAGGGGATAAAGGGTCTGGCCATCTTTCCAGCGGGTTGGGCTGGGATTACCACCAAGACAGAGCCGAAAGGTTGGAGGGAGATGGAGTCCAACAAGATGAAGGTCAGGGTGATGCCGTTGAAGGCCTGCGAGCTGACCTGGGAGAGGCTTGGTTATATCGCTGCCACCATTCCCTATGCGGAGGTCTTTAGTGCCATTGAAAGAGGAGTGGCGGATGGGCAAATGGGTGGTCCTCCTTTCCAGGGTTATCAATTCCGCGACATCCAGAAGGTATGGATCCAGTATAATGATTTCCTTGAACCTTGGTGGTTTTACATGAACTTAGATCTGTGGAACAAATTGACCAAGCATGATCAGACCGTTTTGTTAGAGGCAGCCGAGAGGCAGGTCAGTGGCCGTTGGGATTATTTTCTCAAAGAGGATGAAGAATATCGGAAAAAGATGGAAGAGTTCGGTGTGAAAATCCTCACCCCGACCGATAAAGAGCTGAAGGCGTTCGCCGAGGCCATCCGCAAAGACGTTTGGCCAAAGCTGGATGGTTACATGGGGAAAGCTTTGGTCGATGTTTGCAGAAAACAGGTAAGCATACAGGTTAAGTAAAACCTTAAATCATCAATGACCAATCTGGCCAAAGGGAGTCTTTCTTTGCCTCCCTTTGGCCAACCAGTTGAAATTTAAGGAAAAGATGAAAAAAATAGCACTAAGAATTTGGAACGGGTTATTGCATTTTCAAAAGTTGTTCATGGTGGTTGCTGGATATCTTGCTACCGTGCTCGTTTTCATAGAGGTATTGCTCCGTTATGTATTTGGATCTCCCCTCTTTGGCGTAGAGGAACTGATCTGTTTCATAGCGATGTGGTTATATTTTGTCGGGGCAACATATGGAGCCTATGAACGAAGCCATATCAAAGCGGAACTGATTCATCTGTGGGTTAAAACACCCAGGTCCCTTGCTTTCGTTAAAGCATTCAGCAGCCTCATTACCTTAGGTTTGTCCATCATTATGGTCAGTTGGAGTTATCGCTATTTTGTTTGGGGGATCAAGAAAGGAGAGACCTCCCCGGCACTATTGCTGCCAATGGTTCTTTCTCAGAGTGCCGTTTTCTTTGGGGCAATATTGATGACTCTTTATTTCCTTGTTGAGCTGGTGGATTATGTACTCCAGACCTTAAGCAAGACCACCTCTTTCAAACCTTCAACCGGAGAGAAGGTTTAGCATATGGATATCATTTTAGATCTGGCTATTTTGATAGGACTACTTGTATTGGGAGTGCCCGTGCCTTTCTGTTTTATGGCAGCCGTTCTATTTCTTTTCATCCTGGGTGGCTATGATCCTATGTTTATCATGGCTACAGGCTTTCACAAAATCAATTCATTGGCTGTGCTCTCTATCCTCTTTTTTATCCTGATGGGGGGACTGATGAGTTCAGGCGGAATTGCCGCACGACTGATAGCCATCTCCGACGCTATTTTAGGTAGGGCAAAAAGCGGTTTAGGAACGGTTTCCGTAGTAAGCTGTGCTATATTTGGTTCAATAGCCGGGACCTGCTCCGCAGCGGTGGCTGCCATTGGCACCCTTATGATCCCCCGGATGGTTGAACGAGGTTATTCCAGGGGACATGCTACAGGACTCATTGCCGTTTCTTCAGTCCTGGGACAGCTTATACCCCCCAGTGTGCCTATGATTCTCTATGCCTGGGTCACCTGGCAGTCCGTGGCAGCTTGTTTCTTGTCAACCGTTATACCTGGTATTCTTTCCGTGATACTGCTTAGCATTGTAAACTGGTTAATGGTCAGAAAAAAAACCATTAAAGTCATGCCTCCTGCGAGTATGCGACAGCAAGCAAATGATTTGGGGCATGCCTTCTACAGAGGATTCTTTGCCTTGCTCATGCCCATCATCGTCTTGGGAGGCATCTATGGGGGGGTCTTCACCCCTACAGAGGCGGCTGGGATCGCAGTTTTATTTTGCATTCCTGTGGGATTCTTTATATACCGCACAATGAACTGGAGGGAGTTCACTGGAGCTATGGCCAGATCGGTTACCCTAACAGGTGTGATCATCCTTATGGTCTTTTACGTCATGATTTTAAGTCGTCTCTTCGTCATGGAGAATGTCCCCCAACGGATTGTTGCCACTTTATTGGCTTTGACAGAAAATAAATATCTCTTATTGATAATGGTCAACATATTCATTCTTATCCTTGGTATGTTGATGGATGACTTCAGCGGCACTCTTCTTGCCGCACCTCTACTGTTTCCCTTGATGAAGGAAATCGGGGTTCATCCAGTCCACTTTGCTGCTATTTTAGGTACAAACCTGGGGCTGGGTAATGTGACACCACCCACCGCTCCCATCCTCTACTTCGCCGGAAGTGTGGGTAACTGTAAGTTCGATGAGTATGCAAAACCTGCCATGATCTTCATGACTACGTGTTCTATTCCTGTCATCATCCTCACGACCTATTTCCCCTTCCTTTCCTTAACCCTGCCTCACCTTATTCTACCAAAGATCGTCCCCTCTGTCCCTCTTACGATAGGAGGATGGTGAAGAGATGGACTCTAAAATTTTTCCATAGAATCAAAAAAAATTAAGTTTAATTAAAAAAAATGTTGACACGGTTTTTAAAAAATTTTATAAAACAGTTGTGGTTTCCGATGACATCAAACATGAGGTAAAGAAGCTTCACATCGGAAAGAAGATCCGGGAACTCAGGAAGAAGGCCGGCCTCGTCCTTCAAGACCTCTCGGATCGAACAGGCCTTTCCAAACCCCTTCTCTCTCAAATCGAGAAAGAGGCGGTTTCCCCTCCCATCGCTACCCTGTTAAAAATTTCAAAGGCCTTAAATGTCAATATCGGTTTTTTCTTTCAAGATGGCGATCCAGAGGAGAAAGTGGTCCTTGTAAGGAAAGATGAAAGCAAAGTGATCGACTCTCGCTATTTTGGCAGGGAGGAGAGTGGCTATTATTATGAAGCCCTTGCCTATAAGAAGTCCAAAAAATATATGGAGCCCTTCCTTGTGGAGTTTAAAAGGAAGAAGGTTGAGAAATTATCCTATTTCAGCCATGAGGGAGAAGAATTCATCTATCTCCTGGAAGGGAGTTTGGAGTTCAGGACAGAGGATCAACATTACCTCCTTTATCCAGGAGATTCCCTCTATTTTGAATCCTCCATTCCCCATGCCTATCGGGCCCTGGGGAGAAGAAATGCAAAGGCTTTAACGGTGGTCTATCCTACACGATAGAATCATCCCTCTCCCCTCTTTAATAAAGGGGGGTTGGAGGGGATTAAAATGAGGTAAGAAATGATCGAGGTCCGAATTCATGGAAGAGGTGGACAGGGAGCGGTCGTGGCTTCCGCCGTTTTGGCAACCGCCCTCTTCTACGATGGAAGATATGTCCAGGCCTTTCCAGCCTTTGGTGTGGAACGG
>JBFMAE010000389.1:0-11267 GCA_040756085.1 Thermodesulfobacteriota bacterium
TTTGGTGGAAGACTATTACCTCATTCACAAACACATTACCTATCCTGTGGAAGAAGGGGAAAGGATGATTGGAACCATTACATTGAAGCAGGTGAAGGAGATCCCTCGGGAACGGTGGGTGGAGAAAACAGTCAGAGAAGTGATGAATCCCATCCATGGGGAGATGATGCTCGACCCGGAGGGGGAGGCCGTGGATGCCTTACAGAAAATGATTCGGACCGGGGAGGGACGCCTTCCTGTGGTCCGAGACGGAAAGGTTTTGGGGATGATTACCCGGAGAGATATCCTCAACCTCCTCGAGATCAAGACAGATCTGGTGGAGTAAACCCCGCCGGAATTATTCTAAAATCTAACCCCGCTGCAGCCGCCGGCCCAGAGGGCCTCTGGCCCGGAGGGAGCAACAGGGCATTATTTCTAACGGGGTAAAGAGAGAAAGAAACCCATGACATCCATGAATTGGAAAAGATGGATTGCGGGAGAACTCCATTTCCTCTTCGATGTCTTAAGAAAGTTCGACGGGGATCACGGACTCTTTCTCTCCGCCGGAATTACTTTCAATCTCCTCATCTGTGTCGTCCCGTTCATTCTACTCCTGCTGGCTTTGATAGGGACTTACCTCTACAGCTCTCATGAGATATTGAGTCACCTCCGTCATTATCTGGAGAACATTGCTCCTTCTTTAGATCCAAGGATTATGGGGAACGTCTTGAAGATCGTCCGGGATCGAAAAATTGTGGGGATCTTGGGCATCGGAGGGCTCATCTGGACCTCCACTTGGATGTTCAGCTCGCTGAGAACCTCTCTCAATATTGTCTTTCAGGTCGAGCGGGGTCGAAGTATCCTCCGGGGGAAGGCGATCGATCTGTTGATGATCCTACTGGCCGGCATCTTTCTCCTGGTGAGTATGGTTCTCACCTCGGCCGTCACCTTCCTTCAGAGTTACCGATTTCAATCGATAATCGACATCGGCCCGATCCTTCAATGGATATTGAAATATCTCGTTCCTTTTTTCTTCACGTTCTGGATGTGTTTTTTGATTTACAAAATCATCCCCAACAAAAAAATACAATTCAGGACAGCCCTTCAGGCCGCCTTCTTCACCAGCTTGCTCTGGGAGGTGGCCAAACAACTGTTCGGATGGTATGTCATGCACCTGGGAAGATTCTCGATGGTCTATGGTTCTTTAAGCACTTTGACCATATTCTTTCTGTGGATTTATTACTCCTCGGCCATCCTGATCCTGGGAGGGGAGGTCGCCTTTCTGTTGGAGAAGAAAGGTTTTGATCAACGTCGATCATTCCGTCGAGGAAGGAAGTAGGGTTCATTCCAACTCAACCTATCCATTTTTTAATCCCTTACCGACGTTTGAGGAAAAACCGATCGCCTATCAAGAGAATCAAGACCCCTTATACAGAAGGCTGCCAGATATTCAGAAACTCTCCGGACTGATCGATCGGAAAAGGAGAACCTGAGGAGGTTCGAGAGAAAGAAAGGCTATTTGGACAGGACCCGAGCCAGTTCAAAGAGGTTCAGGTCCAAGGTTTTCTTATTGGTGACCACCTCGGCCAGAGGGATGGCCACAACCTCACCTCGGACGAGGCCCATCAGCACGCCATGCTCGCCCCGCGCCAGATATTCCGTGGCCGCAGCCCCCAAGCGGGTGGCCAGCAGGCGGTCGAAGGCGCTCGGTGCACCGCCCCGCTGAACATGTCCCAGAGTGGTTACCCGCAATTCAAAACTCAGCTCGCGATGTTCCTGAAAGTGCTTGGCCAGTTTCTGGGCATTGAAGTGGGCTCCTTCCGAAACGACGACCAGGGCGTGTGTTTTCCCTCGATCGTAAGCTGATCTTAGTTCGGCAGCGACCGCCTCTGGATCTGTCTCCACTTCAGGAATGATGATGGTTTCGGCTCCACCTGCGATACCCGCCATCAGGGCCAAATAGCCACAATCCCGGCCCATGACTTCAACGAGGAAGGCCCTTTGATGCGACGAAGCAGTGACCTTTAGCCGGTCGATGGCTTCCAGGGCGATGTTGAGAGCTGTATCCACTCCAATGGTGATCTCTGACCCGTAGAGATCGTTGTCGATCGTGGAGGCGACACCGATCACCGGATACCCTTTCAGAGAGAGGGCATGGGCTCCCGTCTGAGATCCATTTCCACCGATCACCACCAGCCCCTCGATCCCATGCTGATCAAGAACCTTTAAGGCTTTCCGCTGCCCTTCGTCGGTCCTAAATTCGAGGGATCGGGTACTTCCCAATATCGTGCCTCCCTGCTGGATGATGTGACTCACGGCTCGTAGCCCCAGCTCTACCACGCTGCCAGAGATCAATCCAGCATAGCCCCGACGAATGCCAAAAACCTCCCACCCTTTCTCAATTCCGGTCCGCACGACAGCCCGGATCGCCGCATTCATTCCAGGGGCATCTCCCCCGCTCGTCAATACTGCAATCCGTTTCATTTTCTCTCGAGATTCAATTCAGAGTTGATCCATTCAAGGGGATCAACTCGCTAACCCTTCAACGAAAATAGGCGTTCAGGACATCCTGCTGAAGCATCCTCTGGGTATTGAAGAAAGAATCGTTCAGGGCAATGGTCTGACACATCACGTCAATAAACCGATCTCGATGATCGTAGAAAAGCGGAAGAATCACCCGTTCCAGTTTGTCGTAAAGGGCCTCCGCATCTTTGGAGGGGTCACGGCCTTCTCCCTTGAGGTGGAGAACGGTCATCGCAGCCATCGGAATATGGAGATCAGCAGCGGAGCGAATCGTATCTCCAGCCAGAACCCCCAGCCCACCGCTATAAGTCGGCATTCCAGGCACCAAAGCGATCTCCATTGAAAAATAAGCAATCGTTCGTTTATCCATCACGTTTTTTCCTCAACCCTTCTATCATTTCAGTTTTTTACACAAAACATCTTCTAAGTCAACCCTTCGACTTCCCGACCTGAAGGCCGGGGCTTGGGCGCCGCCGAATGGGTCAATGATTTTAAAAAAGCGCTCTGGGGGACATAGGACGGGAAGTCGTTTCCGGTCACAGGAACAAATTTTATGGACAGGCGAAAGACCTTTAGGATAATATTCATGTAAGCCCCCATCGCCGGTCCTTTTAGGTTAGGAATAATCAAAGGGAGGAATATCAAACTTATGGCAGAAGGAAAAGAGAAAAAGACAAAGATCGTTTGTACCATCGGTCCGGCAAGCGAGTCTTCTCAAACCCTGGAGGCTTTGATCCAGGGGGGGATGAATGTGGCACGTCTCAATTTCTCCCATGGGACGCATGAGGAGCATTTGAAGAAGATTAAAACTCTTCGGGAGATCGCTGATCGGTTGAAAAAGACCATAACGATCCTTCAGGATCTTTCAGGGCCTAAAATCCGGGTGGGGAAGGTGAAGGAGGGAGGGGTGGAGTTGAGACAGGGAGAAGAATTTTCCCTCACCAACCGAAATATTCTTGGTGACGAGAAGGAAGCCTCTGTCACTTATCCTGCCCTTCCAAAAGAGGTGAAACCCCGCGATACGCTTCTTCTCTCCGATGGAACCATCGAACTCCAGGTATTGGAAACGAACGGACAGGATATTCGGTGCCGGGTGGTCATCGGGGGGGTATTGACTTCCCACAAGGGGATTAACTTTCCGACCGGAACCATTCTCGCTGAACCCTTTACGGAGAAAGACCGTGAAGATCTTCTCTTCGGTATTCAACATGGAGTGGACCTGATCAGTCTCTCCTACGTCAGGAATGCCTCAGATATCGGAGGAGTCAAAAGGTTTTTAAAAGAGAAATCCATTCCTCTTCCTGTGATTGCCAAGATTGAGAGAAGAGATGCCTTAGAGAATATCGATGAAATTCTCTTCGCCTCGGACGGAATCATGGTTGCCCGAGGCGATCTGGGCGTGGAAACTCCGATCGAAAAAATACCGAATGTCCAGAAAATGCTGATCCAGAAGGCAAACGCCCTTGGGAAACCGGTGATCACTGCCACCCAGATGCTCCGATCCATGGTCGATCAAACCCGTCCCACAAGGGCGGAGGTGACGGACGTGGTCAATGCGATCTATGATGGCACGGATGCGGTCATGCTCTCTGAAGAGACCGCCAGCGGTCGATTTCCCGTTGAGGCGGTTCAGATGATGGCCAAGATTGCCCAGGCGGCTGAAGAGCAGTTTCCTTTTGAACAGTTTTTAAGGCGAGAGATGGAAGAAACAACAGAACTCCCGCAGGCGATCAGTCATGCCGCCTCTTTTTTGGCGGGGAGAGTGGGAGCAGTGACCGTCATCGTGCCCACTGAGTCTGGTAGCACAGCAAGATGGGTATCGAGACTTCGTCCTCGGCAACCGATCCTTGCTCTGAGCCGACATCTCTCCACGGTCAGAAGTCTTAATCTCTGCTGGGGTGTTTATCCTTTTCTTGTCCCGGAGTGGAAGGATACGGATGATATGCTGGAGAGGTCGAAAAGAATCCCGAAAGAATTAGGGATGGCCTCAGCAGGAGATAGGATCGTCATCATCGCCGGGGTACCCATCAGCATTCCAGGGACGACCAACCTCATCAAAGTGGAGATTGTAGAGTAGATTTTAAACTGCCTGGCATCTCCATCTGGATATCCATTGAGGAGTTAGATATTTTGACATATCAAAGTGTAATTGGTAAACTGAATCTATAAATCGACGGATGGAGGCTCTTCTTTGAGGCTCGGGACGAAACTGACTCTCTATCTTTCCCTCATCATCATTCTTGTGCTGTCAGGGTATGGGTATTTCCATATTCTGTCCCGGCGGGATATTCTCATCAAAAAGATGGAGGCAGAGGTGAGGAGTATTGGCCTGACCCTGAAGGTTGCTCTCGAGAAAATATCGCTCCCGAGGGAGATGGAGTATGTCCAGGATCTGGTCGATGCCGTTGAAGAACATGAAAAGACCTTAAATGTCATCGTTTACCACCAAGGGAAAGATCTCATCTTTCGGTCCCGTACTTTAGAAGTAGGCATCGAACCTTATCTCGAGATGATCAAAAGGTCGATTCGGGAAGATCGTGTACAAGAAGAATTTGGAGTTTATAAAAAAGTTCCTGTTTTTTCATACACCTTTCCTCTCAAAGACAGAAGAGGGAAGAACATCGGGGGTGTTTCCATCCTTCAACATACCTCTTTCATGGAGGAGGATATTAAGAAGGCAAAATGGAGCATTTTCATCACGATCATTTTGCTCATCGGTGGAACGGTTGCAATGGTCCTTTTTGTCACAAGGAAATGGATTACTCTTCCCATCTCCAAACTGATGGAGGGGATAAAGAATTTGGCAAAAGGGAATCTCCATTCTCAGATCGATTTAAAAAGAGGGGATGAACTCTCCGAAGTGGCCCAGGCGTTTAACCAAATGGCGATCGATTTAAGAGGGGCCCAGGAACGGATCATCCAGGAAGCTGAGACCAGACTGGAGCTGGAAAGGAGTCTCCGGCAGTCTGAGAAATTAGCCACCATTGGCCAATTGGCTTCTGGTTTGGCCCATGAGATCGGCACCCCTCTCAATATCATCGGCGGGAGGGCGGAATTGGCAAAGAGAAGGCTTGAGGACAAGGAAGGGGTACAGACAAATTTGGATATTATTGTTCAGCAGACCGAAAGAATCACGAAAATCATCCAACAACTCCTCGGGTTTGTCAGAAAAAAGAGACCCGAGCAGAAGACGTTGGAGATCCATACCCTTTTGGAGACCACCCTCGATTTTCTCGGCCACCAGATTCAGAAACAGGAGGTGAGGGTGGTGAAAGAGATAAGCGATCATCTTCCTCCTGTGATCGGTGACCCAGACAAGCTCCAGCAAGTCTTTTTAAACCTCATCCTCAACGCAGTCCAGTCCATGCCCAGAGGGGGAATCCTTCGTCTTTCTGCCTCATCCGAATGGATTTCAAAAGAGGGTCTCGAAGATGGTCCCCGGCCCTATGTGGAGGTATGCGTGGAAGATACAGGCATGGGTATGGAGAGGGAAGTGATGGAGAATATTTTCAATCCATTTTTCACAACGAAGGATACAGGAACAGGATTGGGATTAATGGTCAGCCAGGGTATCGTTCACGACCATGAAGGATGGATTGAAGTAAAGAGTGAGGTGGGAAAAGGCTCCGTGTTTAAAGTTTATCTTTCCTCTTTACCCGCCTTCGCAGAAAGCCACGGGTTTACCCGTGAATGAATACGAAAAGGGTAACCCTCCGAAGCTTTAGCACAGGAGGGTCCTGTTTCGGCGGGTTTCGCCTGACGAAGCAGTTGGAGTCACGGCTTTGGCCATGTGGCTCCACAAGAGGAAGTCAAGGGTGAAGGAGATGGGTCATAAAGTTTTAGTGGTGGATGATGATCTGGAAATGTGCGGAATGCTTTCGGATGTTCTCAAAGAAGAAGGATTCTCTGTCCTCACGATGGATGAAAGTTTAGAGGCATCCAGAATCCTCAAAAAGGAGGAGTTTGATGTCATCATCACCGATTTAAAAATGAAGGGATTGAAGGGTCTCGATCTCCTTGAGGAGTCGAACAAGATGGCCCCCTTAACGCCGGTGATTATCATCACAGCCTTCGGGACGATTGAGTCGGCCATCAAGGCGATGAAGATGGGCGCCTATGATTATATCACCAAACCTTTCCAGATGGATGAACTCGTTCTGACCGTCCGGAAAGCCCTGGAGAACCGCCTGTTAAAGAAAGAGGTGGTTCGGCTCAAAAAAGAGGTGGAGACCCGATACGATTTCCATCAACTCATCGGGAAAAGCCCTTCCATGCAGAAGATTTATAACCTCATTGAAAGAATCAGCGACAGCTCAAGCAATGTTTTAATCACCGGAGAAAGTGGAACCGGTAAGGAGTTGGTTGGAAAGGCCATCCATTATAATGGGATCAGGAAGGAAGGTCCTTTCCTCGCCGTCAATTGCGCAGCCATCCCAGAAACTCTCCTTGAAAGCGAACTGTTCGGATATAAAAAGGGCGCCTTTACCGATGCCAAAACAGACAAGAGGGGATTGATATTTGAGGCCAATGAAGGGACGCTTTTCTTAGATGAGATCACCGAGATGCCTCTTCTCCTTCAGGCCAAGTTACTGAGGGTGATCGAAGAGAGAGAAGTCCGGCCGCTGGGGGGTACGAGTCCTTATCCCGTTGATGTAAGAACCATCTCCACATCGAACCGGGATATCCAATCCCTGATCCAAGAGGGACGGTTTCGTGAGGATCTCTATTACCGATTGAAGGTGATCGATATCGAAGTGCCGCCCCTTCGTGAAAGAAAGGAAGACATCCCTCTTCTTGTTCAACATTTTATCAGCAAATTTAGTAAAGATTTAAAGAAGAACCTTTCGGGAATTTCGGAAGACGCCTTAAAAATTTTATTAAATTATTCATGGCCGGGAAATGTCAGGGAACTGGAAAATATCATTCAAAGAGCAATCACTTTAACTACACAGGAAATTATTCTTCCAGAGGATTTGCCCAATATAGTGATTCAAGAGAAGGATGAGAGTCTCATTGAGAAAGGTCTTAGGGAGAGATATACGATCGATCAATTAGAGAAGAAATATATCAGGAAAGTTTTACTCGAGGTGGGAGGAAATAAATCGAAAGCCGCCGAAATATTGGGTCTCGATCGAAAAACCCTTTACCGAAAACTGCAAAAAATATAATCGCTTTTCCAAAACCGTAAGCACCCAGTTTGATGCAAAACGTTTGATTTTTTCCATTACTCATCATATCCGCCCAATGTCCTCCAATCTCCAAATCTATTTAAATAGACCTGCCAGTTGCATAAACTTCGCAGGGAGGTGAGTTCCGAAGGCTTTGCAAAGCATTCATTCGTCAGATTTATGGGTAACAAGACTTTTTCATCTTGGGTGAGGTTTGCAAAGGGCTTGAAACCTCTGGAGCCATTCGCATAAAGGTTGCGCTTCAAAGCCTTCTCCGCCTTCCTCCCTGCTCTTTTGGTTGTGCTGTTTTAGGCAACGTTAAGGTAGTGAATTCTTTTTATTGACGAATTTTAAAGGATCTATTATATTTTTATAAAAATATTTTGCATACAAAATATCTTCTCCCGGGAGAGATGTCTAAATCGGTCAGCCGAAGTGTTTCGATTTCAGAAATCATGCAATCTCTTCGCAGGATTTTTAAAGCGATACAAGATTATTCTCACGAGGTTGCAAATAAATTTGGGATCACCGGTCCGCAACTTTGGGCACTTAAAAGCATTTCGCTCAATAGGAGACTATCCCTGGGAGAGCTGAGCAAAAGGATGTATTTACATCCCAGCACGATATCAGGGGTTGTGGATCGATTGGAGAAGAAAGGTTATGCGTTAAGGGAAAGGGATCAAGGGGACAGAAGAGTCGTTAAAGTTCAATTGACTCCAAAAGGAAAGAAGTTGGTTAATAGGGCTCCCAATCCTGTCCAAGGAAAGATGATCTACGGGTTAAGGAAATTGAAGAAAGAAGAATTAAATGACATTTTCGATTCGGTCCAGAAATTGGTGAAGATCATGGAGGCCCAAAACGTAAGGGTTACTTTCTTTTTCGACCAAGAACAAGTCTTTTTTAGAAGGGAGGAGCCAAATGAGAGAAATGAATAAATGGGTTTTTGTTGTCTTTCTTCTTTTTATTGTTTTGGGATGCAATCCGGTTCAGGAAATTCGAGAGGCAAGGGTGGCGGCAGAGAAAGCAAACAAAGAATCGAAGTTGGTTTTGGAGAAGATAAAGGAGTATGCCGAGAAGGTAGAGGCAGCAGCTCAAAGGGCAGAGAAGGCAGCTGCTTTATCAGAAGATTTTTCAAAAAGGGCAGAGGCCGCCAGTCAGAAAGCAGTGGGAACTTTCGAAAAACAATTGAAGAAATAGCCCAAAGGAGATCAGAAAAAAAGTCATCGCTGTGGTAGTAAAGAAGGTGGGAAAAACAGAAGATTAAAAATATTGAAAGAGGCTTGGTCAGAGTATCTTCACTACCAATGATCAAAATCGATTGTGATATCGATGGGAACTCCTCTCCTCTGATCCAAGGCCTCCTTCATTTTTTCTAATTCGACAAGATTTTTAATCCCTTTCTGTTCCAATTTTTCAAGAGTGAATTGAAGAGGATCAGATATACGATGATAAATATCCTCATGGACTTCGATGAAGATCCGTCCTTGATAAAACCCTATTTTAATGGGCTCATAGATGATATTGACAGGAGTCCCAATTGGAACGATAGGATAGAGTTGAAGAATATCCTCTGGGTAAAGACGGATACACCCATGAGTTACCAAACGTCCAACTGCCCAAGGGAAATTGGTACCATGAATTCCATAACCTCTCTTGGATAAACCTATCCAATGAGAACCAAGAGGATTTTCGGGTCCTGGAGGAATGGATTTTCTACCTTCATATTTTTCCCGGAGAGTGATGGGGATATACCATACCGGAGAAACCCTCTTCTCCTTTATATAAAACTTTCCTATAGGAGTAATATTTTCAGTAACGCCTATCCCTATGGGAAATGTTTTTACTCTGGACCTCTTTTTTAGAAAAAGATAAAGCCTCATTTCAGGGATATTGATCAATATCCCATTCCATTTCCCTTCGGGTAATACCCAGAAGGTTGGAATGGTCAGTTTCAATCCTTTAGGAAGAACCCATGGGTCGATCTCCTTATAAAGGAGCTGAATCTCGGAAAAGCCGAGGTCAAAATTTCGAGCGATATCCAACAAGGTATCCTCCTGTTGAACAGTATAAGTCTGGGGAGCACCGATGACCGTCATCGCTTGAACATCTACGCCATAGGGTCGAATGGGAAGACGATAAGTAAACCCCGTTAGAAAGGACGGGGCTTTAACCCCGCCCTTTCTGTAAGGAATTGAAATTTTATCTATACCATCCCCGCCATAAATGGCGGGGCTTTCTAACGGGGTAAAGGCACGATCCCCAGCCAGCGAAAAAGAAGGTGATAGCATGATGAGCAAAAGAAGGATTAAGGTGAGGGTAAAGAAAATAGGAGATTGCTTCATATGAATAAATTAATAAAGGAAATTTTAGATTGTCAATAGGATAGTGAGGATGGCATTGCTGATGGTTAAAAAATTTCTTCAATCCTTTTCACCGATTCGAATGAAGTGTATATGGCGCTGGATCCTCCTCGGGATTCTCATTGGTGTGGTATCAGGTTTTGGAGCCATCCTCTTCAATTTTCTCCTTCAAAGGGGAAACCAATTCTTTATGAAGGACCTTGTGGCCTTTCTCCTTCCATGGGAACTCCGAGGGACTTCTCTTTTTGGCGTTCCACTTCAGCGGTGGATGATCCTATGGATCCCAGCCCTGGGGGGACTCCTCTCAGGGGTCGTCGTATTCCGTTTTGCTCCTGAAACTGAAGGGCATGGGACCGATGCAATGATCGAGAGTTTTCATAGGAAAAAGGGAATCATCCGGAAAAGGGTCCCTATTATTAAAACGATCGCCTCAGCCATCACCATCGGTTCAGGAGGCTCTGCTGGCAAAGAGGGCCCCATTGCCCAGATCGGTTCAGGATTTGCTTCCTTTCTCTCTTCCCTTTTAAAGATGGATGAACGCGACCGACGGATTATGTTGCTGGCCGGTGCAGCAGGAGGGCTTGGTGCTATCTTTAAAGCCCCATTGGGTTCGGCCCTCTTTGCTACAGAAGTCCTCTACCGAAGACCCGAATTTGAATTCGAAGGAATTATACCCTGCATTCTCTCTTCGATCGTGGGCTATACTGTTTTTACATTCTATTATGGATGGGGAACTATCTTTCACATTCCCAGGTTCCCTTTCACCCCTCTAAGCGAGCTCTTCTTCTATGGCGTATTTGGAGTTTTTTGTGCAGCCATCGGTTTCTTTTATATCCACTTTTTTTATGGCATGAGGGATCGGTTTTTCAACAAATTACGTCTCTCAAAATCATTCAGACCAGCCATAGGGGGGCTGATGTTAGGGGGTCTGGCCTTCTTCCTCCCTCAGGTCCTGGGAGGAGGTTATGATTGGATTCAATCGGCCATTGATGGGAATCTGACGATAGGGCTGATGCTGTTGCTCGTTTTTGCTAAAATCTTTGCCACTTCTTTTACCATTAGTTCTGGGGGAAGCGGAGGGGTCTTCGCCCCTTCCCTTTTTATCGGTTCAATGCTAGGCGGTTTTTACGGGAACCTCTGTTCAAAATTATTTCCCCATTGGGTGATCCATCCAAAAAAGCCTTTTGCAGCGTGAACGCAGGTCTGTTTCCGAGTCCTAAAAGCATCCTATATTCAC
>JBFMAE010000389.1:11277-26592 GCA_040756085.1 Thermodesulfobacteriota bacterium
ATCCATCCAAATGCTTTCGTTTTAGTTGGAATGGGAGGATTTTTCGCAGGCGTGGCAAAGGTCCCGATTGCATCATTAATTATGGTTGCCGAGATGACAGGCGGCTACAGTTTGATTGTGCCGCTGATGATTGTTTCGACTATTTCATATCTTTTATTGGGAGAAACTCCTCTTTATGAAAAGCAGGTCTCCACCCGAGTAGATTCTCCAGCCCATGTCGGTGATTTCGCTATTGACGTTCTGGATCATATTTCTGTAAAAGAGGCCCTTCCTCCAGAAAGGAATGTGGAGACGATTCCCGAGGGTATGCAATTTGAAGAGATTATTAAGCTCATTGTCAACTCGAATCAATCCAATTTCCCTGTGGTGGGTGGGGATGGGCGTCTAAAAGGGATTTTATCTTTAACCGATATTCGGAGAGTGATGCTGGAAAAGGAACTCCACAAACTGGTTGTGGCTAAAGATATCGCCGTAGAAGAGGTTCTGACCGTCACACTCGAAGATAACCTGAATACGGCTCTCAAAAAGATGACCGAAGCCGAGATTCGTGAGTTGCCTGTGGTGAGCAAGGAGGATTCGAAAAGGGTGATCTCGATGCTGAGTCGAAAGGATGTGATTCGAATTTATAATGATGAGATCGAGAAGATCAAGAAGGAGAGGTCTAACGATTTTATCGGGATAGGTTAAAATATCCGAAAGGAGGGAAAGGATGATCCATACTTTTAAAAAGGGAAGGCGATCGGTCTTTTGTTTGATCATCATTCTTTTCATCTTCTCCCATCAAGCTTTTCCCCAGACGACGCAGCCAAACCTCCGTATCCATGCGCAATCCGCAGTGCTGATGGATGCCCTCTCGGGACAGGTCCTTTATGAAAAGAATCCCCGATCAAAGATTGGACCTGCGAGTTTCGTCAAAATCCTCACCCTCTATTTGGCACTGGATATCCTTCGTGATGGACATTTGAAGAGGGATGATTGGGTAACGGTGAGCGAAAAAGCCTGGAAGACAGGAGGTTCAAGGATGTTCATTAAGGTCGGGGAGAGGGTAAAAGTGGAAGATCTCCTGAAGGGGATTGGCGTTGTCTCAGGAAATGATGCATCCGTTGCTCTGGCTGAACATATTGCGGGATCCGAGGGCTTCTTCGTTTTAGAGATGAATAAGAAGGCCCAACTCCTCGGATTGAAGGATTCTCAATTTAAAAACCCACACGGATTGCCTGCTCGGGATCAGTTTACGACCGCGTTCGATACGGCCATTCTGGTGCGACATTATATCAAAGATCACCCGGAAGCCCTCGCCCTCCATTCTACCACCGAGTTTGAATACAGTGGTATTCGACAGCAAAACCGCAATATCCTGCTCAAAAAGAATATCGGAGTGGATGGATTGATGACAGGTCATGTGGAGGAATCGGGTTATCACCTGGTAGCGACAGCGAAGCGAGACAGGCAGAGGATGATCGCTGTGGTGATGGGTTGTGACAAGTTGCAGAAAAGATACCGAGATGCAGAAACATTGCTCGAATATGGGTTTAAGAATTTTTCCACCGTAGGAGCGGTGAAGTTGGGTGCCCTCTTTGGCCCGCAGAAGGTGGTCAGAGGTAAACTAAATAAAGTCCATCTCACCCCGGCACAAGAGGGATGGGTGACGGTTGCCAAAGGGAAAGAGAATTCAATTTCTGTAACCCCTGAAGTGCCGAAATTTATTGCCGCTCCCATTCAAAAGGGTCAAGTGGTAGGAAAGCTTGTCATTCAAAGCGAAGGGGAGATATTAAAAGAGATTGCCCTTCTTTCCTCCTCGGATGTTCCAAAAGGATTCTATCTCCTTTGGCCCCTCATCGGTGGAGGGGTGATTGGCCTTCTCCTCGTGAGCCTTATAATATATCTGAGATTCCGTCGGCTGCGAAGAGTGAAATTTTAACAATCTTTGATTGGCAGAATTTGTTATGAGTTGAGTGTAACCTCCACTTCCAATAATTTAATCCATTGTTGTCCTATTTTGCCACAGGCTGTTCCATTTTTCCCCTTTTTAAAGTTTCACAATTTCTTATAAAAGCCACAATTAATGAAAATAGTTAGGAAATTTATATCCTTGCCTTTGGTATCTTTCTTGCTATTTCTTCTTTTAAAAACTGATAGTTAATAAAATTTGAAGAAATGAACTATTGAAGGAGGCCTGGTCAGGTTACTTCACTTCCTATGATTAATATCGGATGTGATGTTTGGGAACCCCCTCCCTGATTTCAAGCCTCCTTCATTTTATTTAATTCGAGGGGAAAAACTTCCAGCAGTCACCAAAGAGAAACTGAAGAAACCCAAAGAGATCGTTCGGGAAAGAAATATTTATTATTAGGCTGATCGAATCCTAACGAAAGCGATCCAAAGCTCATAGAAAAAAGCATGGATTATCTTTTCAGTCAAATAGGAAAATTTCTGAAGCGAATCAGAGTTGCGGAGCGCATTTTTCTCTTTTTAGACTACGATGGAACTCTCACCCCAATCGTCTCCCATCCCGATAAAGCCAATTTATCGGAAGAAGTGAGGAGGCTCCTCCTGGCATTCAAGAAGAACCCCAAGACCCTTCTCGCTATTGTGAGCGGAAGATCTCTTGAGGACATTCGTAACAGGGTGAGTCTAAAAGGAATCTATTTTATCGGAAATCATGGATTGGAGATCTTTATACCCGGATACGGGATAAAGCAGCCCATTCCTGAAAAAGTTGTTCCAGAACTTAAAAGGATTCAGGATCGATTGAATAACCAGTTGAAAGACTATAAAGGGGTTCTCATCGAGGATAAGGGATGCATCCTCACCATTCATTATCGGAATGCTGATCCAAGATGGATTCCTCCTCTTTTGATGGCGTTAAAGCAAGAAATTAAAGATTCGGTGGTCCCGCTTTGTCTGGGGTTTGGAAAGATGGTGTTCGAAATCAGGCCAAAATCTGAAGTGAATAAGGGGACAGCCGTGTTAGAGTTATTGAATCAGGTGAGTCAAGACAGAGTGCTTCCTCTTTACATCGGGGATGATCAAACGGACGAAGATGCTTTCAAAGCCCTTAAAAAACTAGGGGTGACGATATTTGTCGGTCTTCCGAGCAGTTCTTCGGCCCAGTATTACGTAAACGATCCATTTGAGGTACATCAGTTTCTAAAGATCGTCAAAAAAGAGTTTAGATAATCATGCCAGTTAACCCTTTTTATTTCTATACCTCATTCAATCTGGTTGAGTTGACTGGAGAGAGAGCCAATACCTTAGAAGAGCTATTGGCCCTTTTGAAGCGATGCAGTGGCTCGGCTATTTTTTATCATGTCTTTCAGAGTTTTCGGGAACGTCACTTCGCCATTGAGAAGTACCATTCCGACTTCGCCCAATGGATTTCCGCTTCCCTGGATGAAGAGGTTCTTGCCGAAAGGCTGGGCGCTTTGGATGTCAGAGATTTTACCTCCATTCGGGCCATGCGGGAATCGATGATCCAGGTCATCGAAAACCACCTTCAAGAACACCCCCAATGTAAGGAACGCACAGGGAAGACGCCTTTTTTCCTATCCCAGTCGATCAGCATAGCCCTGCCGACCAAAGATGTGGTCTGGGGCTTGGAGGATTTTTACCAAGTGGTGAGGAGGATAGGCACGACTTCCATCCATTATCACCTGGTCGAGGCAAGGCTTCGATTGGGAATCCACACCAATGATTTCTCCTACTGGTTCCGAACGAGTCTCCAAAGGGAGGGGCTTGCCCGTGAGATTGAGGAGATTGATATCTATCTTCATACTTTGGAAGAGATTCGGATGACGATTCTGACGATTCTTCGGAAGGTTGAAGAGGAGATAAGAACCTGATGGCCTTCGTCAGTTTAAAGGATTACGAACCGATTGTCGGAAAGCAGAGCATCGAGGAACTTTACCTCTTAGCCGAAGGATTGAAAGGGAAACGCATCAAGATGGTCAACTCCACTGCCGTCGGTGGGGGGGTTGCAGAGATCTTAAATCGCTTAATCCCACTCTTAAATGATCTCGGCATTACAACCCTATGGACAGTGATTAAAGGAGGAGAGGATTTTTTTGAAGTGACAAAAAAGATTCACAACGCCCTCCATGGAGAGGGGCTCTCCTTTCCACCCAGGATGAAGGAAATTTTCTTAGAAGTAAGTCGAGAAAATTTGAGATATATCGATCTCGAACAGGATGTCATGATCATCCATGATCCCCAGCCAATTGTCTGTATTGAGAACAAAGATCGAACTCGTGCGAAATGGGTCTGGAGATGCCACATCGATATCTCTAATCCAATTGAAGAGGTGTGGGATTTTTTGAAAGGATATGTGGAACAATATGATGCAGCCCTTTTCTCCTCTCCCCGATTTTCGAAACGCCTATCCATCCCCCAATATCTCTTCTACCCCTCCATCGATCCCCTATCCGACAAGAACGGGGAACTCGAACCGGAATTCATCGATCAGGTACTGGACCAGTTCCGCATCCCCCGGGACAAACCCATCATCACGCAGATCTCCAGGTTCGACCGTCTTAAAGATCCCATTGGCGTAATCCAGGCCTATCGCCTGGCGAAACGATATACGGATTGTCGATTGGTCTTGGCAGGAGGTGGAGCGAGTGATGATCCAGAAGGGGAATCTGTTCTCGATGAGGTTCGAACGGAGGCGGAAGGGGATCCGGACATCCATATTCTCTCCCTTCCCCCGACCAGTTCTCTTGAGATCAATGCGCTCCAAAGGGCATCGACCCTCATCTTGCAAAAATCGATACGGGAGGGGTTTGGTCTAACCGTAACCGAAGCCTTATGGAAGAAGAAACCGGTGATCGGGAGTGCGGTCGGTGGGATCCCTGCTCAGATCATTCCGAATTTCACAGGATCCCTTGTCCATTCCATCGAAGGGACGGCTTATCAAATCCGATATCTTCTCAGCAACCCTGAGATTGCAAAGAAGCTGGGTGAATATGGCTATGAATATGTCAAAGAGGAATTCCTGATCACTCAGACTTTGAGACGTTATCTCCTACTGTTTCATGTCCTCTCTCATCCAGGAGAAAGAATCATCTTTCTTTAATCCCCACTTTCCTCTTCCCCAAAGCCACCCAAGACAGAGGGAGACACCTCAAACCTTGATCCGACGGTCCCCTCACCTGGCCTGGCGGGGTCATTAAAACATCATGGAGTTGTGAAAATTTTCTCCTTGACAAACTTTTTAGATAATGATATTTTTTTTTCATAAATTTAAAAAATGTAAAAATAATTTCATTTTTATGGTATCACTCAATAATTTACTCAAAGAAAAAAACGTTTTTCTGACTCCGTCGCAACGGAAATTGATGCAATACATTCTTTCTCATGACGATGAGTCTATCTTCCTTAATGTTGAAGACCTGGCGAAAAAGGTCGATGTCAGTGAAGCCACCGTCGTACGGCTTTCTAAGGCTTTGGGATTTAAAGGATTTCCAGAATTTCAAAGAGAACTGAGACTCCTTTTCAGAAATCGGTTGACAACGACTTCACGCCTTCAGAAGACGGTCAAAAAAGTGACCGATGAAGGGGATGTCCTGATCAAAGTTCTCCAAACCGATATGAATAATATCTCCGAGACGTTACGGCAGACTTCGGTTCAAGAATTCAGACAGTTCATTAAGTCCATTGATTTGGCTGAGAGAATCATCGTTGTAGGGTTGAGAAGCGCCCATTCCCTTGCCATTTTTTTAGGTATCGCCTTGGAGTTTCTACAGAAAAATGTTTGGGTGATCCAGCCTGGGATTATGGATATGTGGGATCGACTTTTGGGGTTGAAGAGAGGGGATGTGGTGATCGGAATCAGTTTCCCCAGATATACGAAGCAGACCGTAGAGGTCCTTCGATTTGCTAAACAGAAGGGAGTTAAGACCTTGGCGATCACGGATAGTTTGGTCTCTCCCTTGGCCCAATATGCCGATATCGTTCTAACGGCCCAATACAAAATGGACTCTTTTGTCGAGTCCTTCACAGCCCCTCTCAGTCTCATCAACGCCATCGTCACAGCCCTTGGGGTTTTCAGTAAAAAAAGTACCATGAAATCTTTAAAAGAATTGGAAAAGATTTGGGAAGGTCAACAGGTCTATTACAACACCACAAAACATACAACAGAGGAGAACTTCGTAAAGAAAGTGGGTGGAAAAAGGGCAAGAGAAAGGAGGTGAAAAGAGATTAGGTAATTCTATTTAAAATTTCTAAGATAGGAGGTGTTTTATGAAGAGGTTATTTTATATCACGTTCATCATGTTCTTGGTTCTGAGTTTGTTATGGGTAGGTCAATCCATGGCAAAGAAAAAATTCCTAACCCTTGCTTCGGGTAGCCCAGGGGGAGTTTACTATCCCCTGGGTGGAGGGATGGCGGTGGTGATTCAAAAGACCACAGATCTTCGATGTGCTGCAGAATCCACGGGAGCCTCTGTTGAAAATTCCCGACTGGTTGGCATTGGAGATAGCGATATGGGAATGGTCATGGGAAGCGTAGCCTATAAGGCCACGCAAGGGTATGAGCCTTTTGAGAAAAAATTTCCATTGGTTGCTCTCTTCCAAATGTATCCCGCACCTGAACACATCGTGACCGTATCCGGGAAAGGGATTAAGTCGGTCAAGGATTTAAAAGGAAAGAAGGTTTCCATCGATGTCCCGGGCAGCGGATGTGCCGTTATGGCCAAGGCCATCCTGGAGGAATACGGATTTAACCTCGAAAAGGATCTCACCATCGCCCATCTTTCCCAGTCCGAAGGCGTTCAGGCTCTCAAGGATGGGGTAGTCGATGCGGTTTTCTTTAATTTCGCCTATCCTGGCTCAGCGGTATTGGATCTGGCAGCCACGAGGGATATCATCCTCATTCCGATCGAATCCGCTATGACCAATAAGCTTATCAAAAAATATCCTTACTATGTCAAAATTACGATTCCCGCCAAGACGTATCCAAAGGTTGATCACGATGTGCTCTGCCTCGGGGATTCCAATGTGCTCATCTCCAATAAACAGATGGAAGAAGAAGTGGCTTACAAAATCGTGAAGGCTATCTTTGAAAATGTAGATAAAGGGAAATGGGCTCTGATCAATATTCATCCGATCGCTGCCCAATTGACACCCGCCAATGCGGTCAATAGTCCTATTGCACTACATCCGGGGGCGATCAAATATTTTAAAGAGGTAGGAGCCATCAAATAGAAAAGAATATCATTCACGAAGGGGAAAGGCTGGCCATTAGGAATCCTTCTGGTCAGCTTTTCCCCTCTCTTCCCGAATGGAAATGAAGATTAATAAATTATTTTATATCTGCTTCGTTGCCTCCATAATCTTTGGAGCATTACAACTTTGTTATGGTGGAAATGATCATCCCTTCTCCATTCGAGTGGAAAGCCTGGAGCGAGAGAAGATCTTACTTGATTTTCCGGCCAAACCGGGGGACCGCTTTTATATTCACTATATCCATTCATCGGATAAAACCCCGGTCCATGATATTTTCGAAATAGGCGCAAGTGGTGAAATGATCCTCATCGAAGAAAATTTCGACTGGTACGGGGCAGGCCTCGAATTCATGAATTGGGAAAAGGCATCCATCAACTTTGAAGGCGGAAAGATCAGGGTTTATCTCAACCGCCCTCTTCCCTTCCTCCGTTTAAGGGTGGGAAGAGTTGCAAATCATACGCTCATTTTTAATGGGGTGGCCATTTCACTGAAAGATATCGCAAGGGGTGGCGAACTTCTGAAGATATGGGTGATACCAAAGGATCAATCATGACCATTAAGGAGGATCTATGGGAGAAGAGATAAGAAACCAAGTTGCGGGCGATGAACAGGAGGGGCTGGTCAAAGCCAAAGAGGTGATGGAGAAGTTTGAAAAAAAGAGGGAGCTTCAAGGCCCCATGCATTATGGGGTCGGTATTATCGCAGCGAGTGCATCTTTATATCATCTTTTATATGCCTATTTTCACCCTTTTTTCGCCTTAGACCATAGAGCCATCCACTGGGGACTAATGTCTTCTCTGATCTTCTTGCTCTATCCCTTTTCTAAATCTCTCTCACCGAAAAAACGGCCCAGTCTTTTCGATTTTATCTTCTGGCTGATTTCTGCCGGAATCTGCATCTGGATCTTCATCTACTCTTTTGATATTATGAATAGAGCAGGAAAGTTTCTCGATGTGGATGTGATCATCGGGACGATCCTGATAATTCTGGTCCTTGAGGCTGCCAGGAGATCCACGGGTTGGCCTGTTCCCCTCGTGGCCATCGCCTTTCTATTCTACACCTTCTTCGGACCATACCTTCCTGAGGTACTCATCCATAAGGGGTATAGCCTGAAGCGTACCGCCACTTACCTCGCCCTCTCTACGGATGGGGTATTCGGAGTTCCCATAGGTGTTTCGGCTAACTTCATCTTCCTTTTTATCCTTTACGGTGCAATCCTCCAAAAGTCGGGAGCTGGAAAATTCTTCACCGATCTAGCCTTCAGCGTCACCGGGTGGACAAGAGGTGGACCTGCTAAGGCCGCGGTCGTTTCCAGTTGTTTCTTCGGTATGATCTCAGGCAGTTCCGTAGCGAATACGGTAACCACGGGTGCATTCACGATCCCTCTTATGAAGAAGACGGGTTATCCTCCGCATTTTGCCGGAGCAGTAGAAGCATCGGCTTCTACCATGGGACAGATCATGCCACCCGTCATGGGTGCAGCTGCTTTTCTCATTGCGGAGTTTCTCGGGATCCCATACATCAAAGTATGTATTGCGGCGGCAATTCCCGCAGTGCTCTCCTTTTTTGCCGTTTTCATGCAGGTCCATTTTAAAGCTATCATGATGGGAATCAAAGGAATCCCCCGCGCAGACCTTCCAAGCATTAAAGCGACATTATGGGGTGGATGGCATCACCTTATCTCTATTACCCTCTTGGTCTACTTTCTCATCCTAAATTTTTCGCCTGAAAGGGCGGTCTTCTGGGCGATTCTGGCGACCATCGTTTGCAGCTATATCAGGAAACATACTCGAATGAGTCTCAGGGATATTTTTGAAGCGTTCAAGGAGGGCGCCATTGGTTCGGTGGAAGTGGCTGCTGCCTGCGCCGCTGCGGGTATCATCATCGGGTCCATTACTATGACCGGGCTGGGTCTAAAATTCTCATCACTCATTGCAGATCTCTCAGGGGGAAGTCTGTTGCTGGCACTACCCTTCACCATGATCGCCTGTCTGGCTTTGGGGATGGGAGTTCCCACGACTGCTCAATATATCATCATCTCTGCCCTTGTGGCCCCTGCGCTCATCAAGCTGGGGGTGGTTGCCATTGCAGCCCATCTCTTCATCTTCTATTTCGGGACAAGGGCAGACATTACACCTCCTGTTGCACTCGCTGCTTATGCTGGGGCCGGGATCGCTGGTTCAAACCCGATGAAGACAGGGGTGACGGCATTTCAGTTGGGGATTGCCGGGTATATCGTTCCTTTTATGTTTATCTATGGGCCTGAGCTTCTGACCATCGGCCCTGTTCATAAAGTGATCCTTGCAACACTGACGGCGACCTTCGGAGTATACTGTCTGGCTGCAGGAGTCCAAAATTGCCTTTTTATCAGGACAACCTTTTATGAAAGGATTCTCTTATTAATCACGGCTTTTCTCCTTATCAAGCCAGGGTTAACCACCGATCTCATCGGTGTCACGCTTTTCGGAATCGTTTACTTATCTCAAAGAATGAGACGAAAGAGAGAGGCAGTGACGAAGGAGGCTTCACCTGTCCAGATGACATAAAGGAAGGGTATAAATTCGTAAAATAAGACAAGGAGGGCTATATGGAAAAATCACTGGAAAAAACATTTAATCCTGGTTCGGTTGCGGTGATTGGAGCATCAGAGGTTCCTGGGAAGGCTGCGGAGCGCAGGACCAGGAGCCTGATAGAGGGAGGATATAAGGGAGAGATATACCTTATTAACCCGAAAAGGAGTGAACTCTTCGGGAGAAGGGCCTATCCAACTATTATCGATGTGAATAAAGAGGTTGATTTAGTAATGATTGTGGTTGCACCGCGCTTTCTAACTTCCGCAGTGTCCGACAGCATCAAGATGGGAGCAAAAGGTGTCATTATTATTACAGCAGGCCTGGGTGAGACCGGGGAAGAAGGCAAGAAGATAGAGGCCGAAATCTTGGAGATGGCTTCCAAAGCAGGTGCGAATCTCATCGGCCCGAACTGCAGTGGCATGTTTAGTGCTTCAGCAGATATGAACCTTCTCGGAGTTCCCCCTTTGAAAAAAGGGGGCCTTTCCGTCATCGCTCAAAGTGGGAACGTGATTGATTCGCTCACCCACTATGCCAAAATGAAGGAAACCGGTTTCAGTAAAATCATCAGTGCTGGAAATGCGGTTGGCGTCAAATTTCATGAATACATCGATTACCTGAAAGATGATCCCGACACAAAGGCGATCATGATGTATCTGGAAGGAATCAAGGAGGGCAGTGAACTGGTTCGCGTTGCCCGGGAAACGATTAAAAAGAAACCTATTGTTGCATTGAAGGTAGGGCGAACAGGAGCGGGCGCCAGAGCCTCGGCTTCACACACAGGTTCATTGGCAGGGGATGATCTCATTGTGGATGCTGCTTTCAAACAGGTGGGAATCACACGGGTTTCGAATGTTGATGAATTGTTTGACATGGCGGAGGTCTTCAGCCGTTCTCCTCTCCCCAAGGGTAATCGAGTGGCCATTCTATCAGAAGGAGGGGGTGATAACTCTATTGCCGCAGATAACGCTGAGAAGCACGGCATCGAAGTTCCTATCTTATCCAAGACAACTCAGGAAAAGATGAGGCCCTTCTTACTGGAAGGGATGCCAGCCCACAATCCCATCGATTACGGGGGAACTGCAGAAGAGAATCCCCATATGATTACAGAATGCTGCAAGGTATGCATGGAAGATGACCAGATCGATGCTCTTTTTATCACCGGGTTTTTCGGGGGCTTCAAAGATATTATTGCTTCCCATGTAGGAAAATTAGAAGAACAAACGTCTCAAGAATTGGTGGAGTTGGTCCAAAAATACAAGAAACCATTATTCGTTAACACCAGCTTTGCCCGCGAGCCAATACCATCCCTTGAAATTCTTAAATCCCATGGTATACCGGTCTTTGACTCTTCAGAGCGTACAGCCCAGTGTCTGGGAGCCCTGATGCAATATGCCCATGAGAAGGAGAAAATGACGGGGATGAAAATACCTGAGGGGATCCCCAAACCCCGGCCCTCTGTCAGCGTCATCTTCAAAGCAGTGCGAGAACAGGGAAGAAATAACTTACTCGAAACGAAATCCAGGGAGTTATTAATTGGATACGGGATTAAATTACCCGAAGCAAGATTGGCTAAGGATCCAAAGGAAGCCATGAGAACGGCAAAAGAGTTGGGATGTCCTGTTGCCATGAAAGTGGTATCTCCTGACATCATCCACAAGTCGGATGCGGGAGGCGTGAAGTTAGGGGTAGAACAACCTCAGGTGGAAAAGGCCTTTGAGGAAATTATAAGAAATGCAGAAAACGTGACTCAGAGGTCGAGGACCTTGGGAGTCCTCATTTCACCCATGGTCCCTCCGGGGCAGGAGTGTATCGTTGGGATGATTCGGGATCGTCAATTTGGACCTGTCCTGATGTTCGGCCTTGGGGGGATATTCGTGGAAGTCATGAAAGATGTTTCATTCAGGGTTGCCCCTCTTGCGAAAGAAGATATTAATGAAATGGTGGAGAGTATTAAGGGATATAAGATCCTGACAGGAATCAGAGGGAAAAAACCCAAAGATATCAATGCAATCAAAGATATCATTGAAAAAGTTTCACAGATAGTGATCGATCATCCAGAGATCCAGGAGATCGATTTGAATCCCATCATTGTTCACGAAAAAGGGGCTTCCATTGTTGACTCTCGAGTCATCATAAGGGTGTCGGATTAGTCAAATGGAGCTGATGGGAATATTTTTAAATTCCCCTTTTAGGGAAAATAAATCGATTAACAGAATTTAACTATAGAATAGAAAGGAGAAAAATTATGGAATTTGAATGCATCATCTTTGAAAAGGAAGACAACATTGCCACTATAAAGCTTAACCGTCCCAAAGTTCTGAACGCCATGAATAAGCAGTTATGGCTAGATTTTCGTGAGGCTTTGCACGATGTAAGGGACGATCCGAACATAAAAGTGCTGATTATCACTGGGGAAGGGAGAGCATTCTCAACCGGAGCGGATTTGAAGGATTCAAAAGGAAGGACTCTTACTGCATACCGGGACTATCTTGTCCATCTTCAGGAGATATCAAGAGAGCTGATTCGATTTACAAAACCGACTATCGCAGCGGTTAATGGCTACGCCCTCGGTTCAGGGTATGAATTGGCTCTTGCATGCGATATTCGTATAGCCGGAGAGAGTGGAAAATTTGGCTCTCCTGAGGCTAAAGTTTCTTCTTCGGTGACGGGTGGGGCGATGCGTCTGCTCCAGGATTTGGTTGGACCCGGTAAGGCAAAAGAGCTTCTCTTTACGTGTGAATATATCGACGGCAAAGAGGCAGAACGAATCGGCCTTGTCAACAAGACCGTTCCGGACAATGAGCTGATGCCTACAGCCAAAGCAATGGCCAAAAAGATCGCTGAAAATTCAGCCTTTTCCATTAATATCATCAAAAAGGGGTTAAATATGTCCTCGGAGGTTAGTCTCGAAGCTCTCATGGATTATGAGATAGAAGGCTGTCTGGCCACTGTTTCCACGGCAGAACGACAGGAAAAACTGGAAGATTTTGCGAAAAGAAAGGAATGATCAAACATTTTTGACTTCTGTTTTTTTATGGAGGATATCGAAGTCTTCTCTAACTGGTCGGCATACAGGTGATCCTGAAGACCTGGGTGCCGACAGTTAGATTGATCGAGAATCCGTAGTCATATTTAAATCGGGAAATCGCTAATTATGGAACAATGGGTATACGTATTTAAGGTTTTTCTGTTTGGTTTCTCCGGGGTGTTTTCGGGGTTGTTTTTGTTGATGGGTGCAGTTCAACTCACTGCTTTCATTGTAAAAAAATTATCAAATAGGCAATGAAGAGGTATTGGGATGACCGATTTCTCCCTCACCACCATACTGTTGAAGACAGGGTTTCTCCATCTCACCGTAGGCCATATGGTCATGTGGCTCATCGGAGGAGCCTTCATTTACCTGGCCATTGCAAAAGAGTTTGAACCCTTACTTTTGGTTCCAATCGGTTTTAGTATTTTTGCAGTCAACTTCCCCTTAGCCCCCTTGGTGGGAGAGGGAAATCTGATTTATATCTTTTATCATTATGGCCTCGAATGGGAGATTATTCCTCCTTTGATCTTCCTCGGTGTCGGCGCGCTCACCGATTTTGGGCCTATGATTGCCAATCCGAAGACGCTGCTTTTAGGGGCGGCGGCTCAATTTGGTGTCTATATTACTTTTTTTTGGAGCCATTCTTCTCGGATTCAATATTAAGGAGGCGGCTTCCATTGGGATTATCGGTGGAGCCGACGGACCGACCTGTGTCTATTTGACAACGAAACTCGCCCCCCATCTCCTTGGAGCCAATGCAATAGCAGCTTACTCCTATATGGCTATGGTTCCTCTGATTCAACCCCCTATCATGAAGCTATTGACCACGAAGGAGGAGAGAAGAATCAGGATGAAGCAGTTGCGGCCTGTTTCCAAAATAGAGAGAATTATCTTTCCTCTTATCGGGACTACAGTCATTGTGTTGATCGTCCCGGAGGCAGCCCCGCTGATGGCGATGTTTTTTATCGGGAACCTCTTCAGGGAATGCAAAGTCGTAGGGAGATTATTAAAGACCTCTCAAGATGAGTTGTTGAATATCTTAACGATCTTTTTGGGGTTAGCGGTTGGCTCAACGATGGTCGCGGATAAATTCTTGAAACCCGAACCCATCTTCATCTTCATCCTTGGTTTGGTTGCCTTCTCCTTCAGCACCGTAGGTGGCATCCTTTTGGCAAAGTTAATGAATCTCTTCCTCAAGGAGAAAATTAATCCTTTGATCGGTTCTGCCGGTGTCTCTGCCGTTCCTATGGCTGCAAGGGTTTCTCAAAAGATGGGTCAACAGGAAGATCCCAAGAATTTTCTCCTGATGTATGCGATGGGACCCAATGTTGCCGGGGTCATTGGGACGGCAACAGCAGCCGGGATGTTTCTGACCATATTGGTTAAATAAACGAGGAGGTTTGTATATGGCTCACTATGTGATGCTGTCGACTCTTACAGACGATGGAAGAAAAACTATCAAACAGAATCCAGAGAGAATCAAGGAGGTTAACCAAGAAGTCGAGGCAATGGGGGTAAAGATAGTCGCCCAGTATTCACTACTCGGACCTTATGACTTCGTAAATATTTTAGAAGCCCCTGATAATGAGACCGTAGCCAAAGTGGCGATTGAATTGGGCTCAAGGGGTACACTTCAAACTATGACCATGGCTGCCCTGAGCCTCGATGATTTCATTAGTACCCTCAAAAAATAAGAGATTTCTTGGCAGATCGTTTGTGCTTTTCGTGTTCGGATAACATTTGGCTCGGCCGGACCAAAAGATTTTCTCTCAGTGGTACAACTATGTGCATCACTTCACCCCTGGCTTCATAGAGGCTATGAAGATTGCCCTACTCTTCTTGTCGGTTCTTCTTCTGATGGTCGGTCGAATCGGAAGATCGATTGAAGAAGGACGGGGCAGGAATGATTCCCCTGATGAGTTTTTGTCCTATATCGGAAAAATCCATGCCGAGATCAAGCCATTTCCTGAACTGTTCGTCAAAAGCAGACTTATAAGCTAAATAATTTTTTATGGTTTGTTGCAAATATTTGTCGAAGAATTCACTGAGAATATTATCGCCATATTGAATGATCAGGTGAAGGAGGGGCATCGATAGAAGTTCGTTTTTCTTTCTCGCCTCTTCCAGAATAATCTGAATGAGGATAGAGGAGGTGACATTCTCTTTAGTTTGGTCGTCGATCACCTCCACCTGATGACCTTGCCTGATCATATCGGCTACTTGATTAAACGTAATATAGGCGCTTCTTTCAGTATCATACAGCCGTCTATTGGCGTATTTTTTAAGAATTATTTTTTCTGGCATTATGTTTCTCCCTTTTTTGAATAGTATTATAGTTTATGGTATAATGCAACAAAAAAATCGATGTAATATTAAAAAAAATTTTTTAATAAATATTATCTTTATTTATCAAATAGTTATCAAATTGAATTTTGGATATCTAATTTTTGCATTGCAATATTTTTCTTGACAAATAAAATTTAAATATTA
>JBFMAE010000390.1:0-6306 GCA_040756085.1 Thermodesulfobacteriota bacterium
AGACCGTGAAGTTCAGAGGGATCTGAAGATCCTTCCCTATAAAATTGTCGAAAACAAAAACGGAGATGCATGGGTCAAGGCAAGGGATAAGGACTACAGCCCTCCTGAAATCTCTGCTTTCGTCCTCCAGAAGATGAAGGAGACCGCTGAGGCCTATCTTGGTGAGAAGGTAACCGATGCCGTGATCACTGTCCCAGCCTATTTTAACGACAGTCAGCGTCAGGCCACTAAGGACGCAGGGAAGATTGCTGGGCTCAATGTCATCCGGATCATCAACGAACCGACCGCCGCTTCCCTCGCCTATGGTCTGGATAAGAAGAAGGATGAAAAGATCGCTGTCTTCGACCTGGGTGGAGGGACCTTCGATATCTCCATCCTGGAGTTGGGCGATGGTGTCTTCGAAGTCAAATCGACCAATGGGAATACCCATCTGGGAGGAGATGATTTTGACCAGAAACTCATTGACTATTTAGCTGATGAGTTCCTGAAAGATCAGGGGATCGATCTGAGAAAGGATCGGATGGCCCTGCAACGCCTGAAAGAGGCTGCGGAAAAGGCAAAGATTGAACTCTCCAACATGATGGAGACGGATATCAACCTGCCCTTTATCACCGCTGACGCTTCAGGACCCAAACACCTGAATATGAGGTTGACCCGGGCCAAATTTGAGAAATTGGTGGAGGATCTCATCGAGATGGTGGAAGGGCCCTGCCGACAGGCCCTCGCCGATGCCAGCCTTTCAGCAAGGGAAATCGATGAGGTGATCCTTGTAGGCGGGATGACCCGAATGCCCAAAGTTCAGGAGAAGGTGAAGCAACTCTTCGGGAAGGAACCCAACAAAAGTGTCAACCCGGATGAGGCTGTAGCGATCGGCGCTGCAATCCAGGCCGGAGTTCTGAAGGGTGATGTAAAGGATGTGCTCCTCCTCGACATCACGCCCCTCTCCCTCGGAATCGAAACGCTCGGTGGCGTCTTTACCAGGCTGATTGAACGAAACACCACCATTCCGACAAAAAAGAGCCAGATTTTTTCGACCGCATCCGATAACCAACCTGCAGTGACGATTCATGTACTTCAGGGAGAAAGGGAGATGGCGGCCAATAACAAAACCCTCGGCCAGTTTGAACTGGTGGGTATCCCACCCGCCCCCAGGGGAATCCCTCAGATCGAAGTGACCTTTGATATCGACGCCAATGGCATCGTCCATGTCTCGGCAAAAGATCTGGGAACCGGCAAAGAGCAGTCTATCAGAATCACGGCTTCCAGCGGTCTCACCGAGGAGGAGATCAAAAAGATGGTCAAGGATGCCGAGGCTCATGCTGCAGAAGATAAGAAGAGAAGGGAAGTGGCTGAGGCGAGAAACCAACTCGATACGCTCATCTACACGACGGAAAAATCCCTGAAGGAATTTGGGGACAAGATCGGTTCCGGAGATAAACAGAATATCGAAGATGCGATCACCAAGGCAAAGAAGGCAATGGAAACGAACGACCACGAAACCATCAAATCCGCTCAGGAGGAACTGACCCGTTCTTCCCACAAATTAGCAGAGGCAATGTATGCTAGGGCTTCTCAAAAAGGATCTGCCGAAGCGGGCGCTGAAGCAGGGACTCGTGAAGGTCCTCAGCAGAGGGCTCAGGAAGATGTGGTCGATGCCGACTTTGAAGACGTAAAAGACAAAAAATAACCTGTTTGCAGGTATCATTAAAAAAGGGCGAGAAATTTTTATCTCGCCCTTTTTTATATACCGAATTACCGATGCCTGACACCAATTTTGCCGGCACCCCGGATGCTGTTCCCATCCTCGCTGTACTGGGCTGTAAGGCCAAGGGCAAGACTGTGCTTCGAAACATCGGTGTCAGCCGTCTCAAAGAAACCGACCGAACACTCTCCATCAAGGAGGAGCTGACCAAAATGGGTGGCAGATTCGAAGAAACACCCGACAGCCTGACCATTTACCACTCTGAACTTAAAGGGGCTGACATCGACGGCCGGCACGACCACCGCATCGTTATGGCCACGGCTGTGGCAGGTTTGATGGCTGAGGGCACCACAACGATTGATCATGCCGAATATGTGAAGGTCTCCTTCCCAAACTTTTATGAGGTCATGAAGGGATTGGGCGCTCAAATAGAATGGGTTGAATGATGGAAAAGAGAAAAAAATCCCAATCGCTCCAAGCATTGAAGGAAAGAAGAAAGCAGATCGATCTCATCGACCGGAAGCTCCTGAAACTTCTTAGTCAAAGACTCCGCATCGCCCTTAGGATAGGAAAGATTAAAAAGGCGCTGGGAGAAAAAATTTATCATCCTGAAAGAGAAAAGATGATCTTAGAGAGTTTAATAGAAAAAAATAAAGGGCCCCTCAAGGAAGAGGATCTCAAAAAAATATTTACGACCATTATGAAGGTGTGCCGTAAATCGCAAACCTAACATTATGCTGGTTCATTGGAACGTTTCATTCTGAGGAACCAGTGTCTTGATGACGAATCAGATTTTCTACCTAACAAGGGAATATCCAATTTTATTTCTTTTCTTCCTCCTTCCCTTTTTTCTCTTCCCACTTTTTCAACTCCTTCTTGATCCCCTCGAGTTTCTCCTTGAACTCTTCGGTGACGGCTCGCGATTGGAGATGGTCGGTGATGATATGGGGGGTCATCAGAAGGATCAGCTCTTTCTTATCCTTTTCATACTCCTGCGTTCCAAAGAGCGAACCTAACAGGGGTATCTTACTTAAGAGCGGAATCCCTGACTTCTTCACATTTTTCGAGTCCTCAAGCAGGCCTCCAATCACGATCGTCTGCCCCTCGAGGACTGAGAGAACGGTCTTTGCCGTCTTTTTCTTGAAGACCGGAATGTTTTGAAGCCCGCCGAGGGCGGTGGTGTCCACCTTGCTATCTTCGATGGTAATTTCCATGGTCACCAGGCCTCCATCGCTAATCCTTGGAGTGACGGTAATGATGATCCCTACATCCTTATATTCTATCGTCCCTTCTACCACATTGGTCGTCGCTGTGGCGGTGGTGGTATAGGTGGTCGTCAGAACTGGCTGAGCGACTCCGATCTGAATCTTCGCCTCTTTATTGTTGGAGGCAAGGATATGGGGAGAGGAAATCACATTGAGCCTCTCGTCTTTTGCGGCCGCTTTAATGGCAGCAGAAAACCTTCCCGCCGTTTCAACGATGGAATATTTAATCCCTATTCCTGAAACGGTCGTGGGACCGATATCAATGGTTTGCTGAAATCGTCCATGGGAGGCAGTGTCGAGGAGTTTTAAAAACTCCACGCCATAGCGGGTCTCATCGTCAAGAGTGATCTCGGCAAGGAGAACCTCAATCAACACCTGCCGTGGATAGATGTCCAGTTTTTTGACGGTCTCGAGAATATTTTTATAATCCCTCGCATAGGCTTTGATGACAAGTGAATTGTTCGTCTCGTCCACCACAATATTGATCTCTCCTTCAGGGACGCTTGGAGCTTCTTCCTTGGTCGGAGTCGGAGTTGGAGCAGATGGAGGTTTGACCCCTCTCGGAGTGGGTTCTGTCACCTCCTCTTTAAAATCGGCTTTCTTCTCCTTCACCCCCATAAAGATCTGTTTCAGGACTTCTGCAAGATCTTTCGCCTTACTATTCTGAACATAGTAGACATAGACGCCCAATTTGGTTCCCTCTGCCGGAGTTTTGTCCAATTCCTTGAGCCACCCTTCCACTTTATCGAAGATGTTTGGGATCGAGCTGACAACGAGCAGGGAATTAATCCTCGAGATGGGGGTGAAGGTGATGCCGACCCCTCTTCCTGACTTGACTGAAACCTCGAAGGAGGAGAATATCCGTTCCATCTCCTTCGCAATCTCCGTGACATCGGCATTGAGAATAGGATAGATTCTCACCCTCAGATCGGTGAAGATGTCCAGATCGAAAAGGGTAATGATATCTAAAGCTTTTCTTATATTGGAGGCCACATCCCCGATAATCAGGATATTATGAGGAGGATGCTCCACGATGTCCGCACCATCGGTGAGGAAAGGCTTAAGTATTTTGGAGACCTCCGTAACGGGTATATATTTCAGGGGAACGATCTGGATCATGTATCGCCCCTCGGGAATCAATTTCCCGGGCTCGATACGATCCGTGGGAGAGATGAATAATTTTTTAGCGTCGCCAAATGGTACGATCTCATATAGGTTATCTTTCTTTACGGCGGTCGCTCCATTCAGCCTCAGAATGGATTGAAAAATGGGAAAGACCTCCTCTGTTGTAATCTGACCGGCTGTCCGGATGTTGACAACGCCTTTGACGCGTGGGTCAATGATGTAATTGATCTTCATGATCTCGGCCATCACCCGAATCACTTCATAAATATCCGCATTATCAAAGTTGAAGACGACTCCCGGACCGGTCCGGGGTTCCGCAGGTTTTGTGGGAGGCGAAGGAGTTGGTGCTGAAGAAGGACGAACCGGTGGAGTCGCGCTCGGAGCAAGGGGCTGGGAACCGACGGGGGGCACGACTTTGGGAGGAACCGGAAGGGGAATCGAATCCGGAGCCTTGGGGGGTTGAGCCGGAGCTTCAGCCATCGGTCGTTCCGTCTTCTTCTGCTTCTGAGAATCCTCTTGAGCCAGTTTCGGCTTTAAGCTTAGATTCATTCCCGAACAGCCACTGAATCCGATAACCAGCAAAAGGATAAAAAGTTTTATCCAAAAATTTTTACTTCTCATTATCAATTCTCCCTTCTCTAAGGCCCTACTTTCCCCTATGGCTTCGTCGGCGTCTGCGGAGCAGGAGTTTCAGTAGTTAAAGGCGTTATCCTCCCTCCCCTTCTCAGGAAGTTAGCATGTGGAGTGGTGGGTGTTACGGGTGTGGGAACCTGCGGCGCTCCAGGTGTAATGGTTGAAGGAACCCCTGGAGTCGCTACGGGTGGTGTGACAACTCTCTCCTGACGAGGAACCGGAGTCCTCGTAACGTCTGTCTTGGTCGCCTCGATCGATGGAGCAGCAGCCGGACCAGGAAGAGTACTCGTAATGCTAACGGGTTTGCTCTCCGTTTTAACTGTCGTTCTCTGCTTCGGTTTGGCTGGATCATAGAGAAGGATTTCAAAAGTATCCCCTTCTGTTTCTAAAGTAATTCGATCAGGCATAATTTTTACAAGCTTATATTCTCCGATTCGCTCCCCCACTTTGAGGGTCAACATCTCCCTCTCCCCTTTTCTTAGAGCTCTCCCTAACTGGACAATTGAGGCTGATTGGTAATCCCCTGCAATGGTCACCCCATATAAGACCACCTGGGGTCTCGCCTGAGGTTTCCTTGTCGGTTCCGGCGTCGAAAAGATGGGGAATTCCTTCCTTTCGGGGCTGAAGATATTCTTTTCAGCCAGTCCGGTGTAAGGCATATTCGATGGACCGCTATTGGTTCCGGCCGTTGGCGCATGCGTTTCCATCCTGGCATCTTTTCTGGCTTCCGGTTTTTTCCCCTCTTCTCTGCCAAAGGCTAAAGGAACAGGAGAGGTCCAGGGCTGACCGGCTCCCATTGCCAGAAGAAGCATGATAGCGAGGAGTAAGATCAAAATATTGGGTTTAAAATCTCTCATCTCTCCCTCCCTTTTTCCTTCACCTCACCCATCCTCATCAATCCGGAGATGACAAAACTTCCCTGAATATTATTGGGCATCCTCGGATTGGGAACGAGGAGATCCATCTCCGATATCATCAATTCCTTATCGTGGTGTTCGATATCATGGATGAATTGGATCAGACTCAATATATTGTTCACAGGGTTAAAATCTGTGTGAACCGAAATCTTCCTGTACGGAGGAATGTCCTTGGGTTCCAGAACCCTGAAACTCCGGATGGTCATTCCGTTCTTCTCAAGAAGCTTCTTCACCATATCCTGGAGATTGGCGGCGCCCAACTGGGGGGTCTCCCCGGGAAGGAAGCGCTGCTGGATTTCTTCATGCTTTTTCTGTACCCGGTTGAGTTCTTCTTCAACCGCTTTCCTTTTCTGGAGAAACTCCGAATATTTCAATAGGACTTTTCTCTTCAGGGCAATCTCTTCTTCTATCCTCCGGGTGGCTTCAACCATAGGAAGAATCCCAAGGGTCAGGATGAGAACCGCAAGGACGACCCCGATCAGAATCCAGAAGATTCTGTTACGCGAAACCTTACTCTTTCGTAAAAAAGAGAGTTTACCTAGTGTAATGGCGCATAAATAACTTGACATTTAAATAATCTTTTTGTAAAATCCTTATGAATGAATATTGCAGAGCGAATTGTGCTTACCCCAAAAGAAGAAGCGACCATCCATCACTGGGCGCA
>JBFMAE010000391.1:0-3420 GCA_040756085.1 Thermodesulfobacteriota bacterium
CCTCGCTCCGCGAAGCGGGGCGGGCTACATCCCCGCTACAAGCCCCGTAAGACCTTCGGTCTCTTACGGTGCAAGCAGCGGGGCTGTCTAACGGGGTAAGCGAGTGAGAAAAGAGCGGATTGACAAGCTCCTGATGGAAAGGGGGATCGTTCAAAGCCGCGAAAGAGCGAGGGCCCTGATCATGACAGGGAAAGTCATGGTAGGAGGGCGGATCATTGATAAACCCGGGACCCAAATAGAGGTCGAGGCTACGCTCCAGATCCAGGGAGAAGATCAGCCCTATGTAAGCCGGGGAGGGATCAAATTGGAGGGAGCCCTTGACGAATTTGGGGTTGATCCCCGAGGCATGGTGGTGATGGATGTCGGTGCTTCCACAGGAGGATTTACGGACTGCGTCCTGCAAAGGGGGGCACGAAAGGTTTATGCCATAGATGTCGGATATGGACAGTTGGCATGGAAGCTTCAAAGAGATCCCAGAGTGGTCAACCTGGAGCGGAGAAATATCCGATACCTCAAAAGGGAGGAAGTACAGGAGGGGGTTGACCTGATTCTTATCGATACCTCTTTCATCTCGATCGAAAAATTTCTTTCTCATCTTCTCGGGTTTCTGAAAAAGGGAGGGGTCCTCATCAGTCTGATCAAACCCCAGTTTGAGGTAGGAAAAGGTGAGGTCGGCAAAGGAGGAGTGGTGAGGGAGGTCACCTTGCATCAGAAAGTAATCGAAAAGATTTCAAAGTTCAGTCAGGAGTTGGGGTTAAAAGTGCTTCAGGTGACCGAATCTCCTTTGCTCGGTCCCAAGGGAAATAAAGAATTTTTTATCTATTTAAAAAGGGAAGATTGAAAAAGGATGATCAGAGCCAAAGAGCCCAACCCGGCCAAACTCTTTATGAGCCTGATTGCTAAAGATGAAATCATTTTCCAGAAAGGGGTGGAGGATCTCAGATCAATTTTTGGAAAGATTGATTTTACGAGCGAGAGATTTCCTTTTAACGTCACCGATTATTACACCCCAGAGATGGGGCACCCCCTCTTTCGTCATTTTATTACTTTTGAAAATCTCATCCCCATCCCTCAACTGCCCGAAATTAAACAGACGACCAATCGTCTCGAAGAAAAATATGCCGCTTTCAATGGAAATCGTCGCATCAATATTGACCCAGGGTACCTCTGTCTGGAACATGTGATTCTCGCTACGACTAAGGGATATACCCATCGACCTTATCTCAGGGAAGGCATTTATGCCGATTTAACATTGATCTACCGGAACAAGTCTTTTCAACCATTGGAGTGGACCTATCCAGATTATCGCAAAGGAGAAGTCATCCTACTCTTCAACCTGTTCCGGAAGAAATATCAGGAAGATTTGAAAGGGAGGCGACACCATCCATGTTGAAATCGATGACAGGTTTCGGAAGGGGTGAGGGGGAGACAAGTTTGGGAAAAGTGTTTATAGAGTCCCGCTCCATCAACCACCGCTATTGCGATATCAATATCAAACTCCCCAAGCGTCTCGTTCCATTTGAAGCTCGTATTAAGGAGATGATCCGCTCTGAGGTCTCAAGGGGGAGGATCGATATTTCGCTGAAGTTGGACAATACCGGAGAGGGAAAGGTTCAACTCAGTGTGGACTTCCAGCTTGCCGAACAATATTTTAATGCCCTTGAGGCATTAAGAGAGAAGTTCGGACTGAAAGAAGACATTACTCTGAAATTGTTAGCAGAGGCGAAGGACTTGATTGCGGCGAGAGAGGAACTGGGAGATGTGGAACCCTTCTGGCAGGAGATCGTGCCGATCCTAAAGAAGTCATTCAGGGATATGGATCAAATGAAGCGGTCAGAAGGAGAGTCACTCGTAAAAGACCTCCAGCAACGGTTGGAACGAATTGCTCACGAACTGGAAGTGATCAAACAGCAATTCCCTTCATCCCTCAATACTTACTGGAATCGTCTCCATGAGAGAATCCGGTCCATCCTGGGAGGGACGGAGGTGGATCCTTCCCGCTTTCAGCAGGAGGTGGCCTTTCTGGCGGAACGAACAGATATTACCGAAGAGATTGTACGGGTAGAAAGCCACCTTGCGCAATTCGCCAACCTCTTAAGGGGGGAGGAACCTGTGGGAAGAAAAATGGATTTTCTGCTTCAGGAAATCCATCGAGAGGTGAACACGATCAGTGCCAAGGCCAATGATGCTGAAATTTCTCAAAGAGTGGTTGAAATGAAAGGAGAACTGGAAAAGATCCGAGAGCAGGTGCAAAATATTGAATGATCCCCTTCATAACATCTTTATTGCTAAAAAAGCCATGGGGTTACTGACACCCCGATGGAATCGATAAAAAAATTAATGACTGAATGACTCCATGACGAAGAAGGAGAAGGAATGGAGGCCGTACGCCAAATGAATGAAATGGGAAAGGGATTGGTCTTTATCATCTCAGCCCCCTCAGGCACAGGAAAGACAACGCTCGTGAGGAGGGTGATGGAACAGTTACCCGGACTCCGATTCTCTGTTTCCTATACCACGCGATCCCCCCGGACCAACGAGCGGGATGGAGAAGACTACCATTTTGTCTCCAACTCTGTCTTTCAGAAGATGGTGGAGAGAGGAGAATTTCTAGAGTGGGCAAAGGTGCTGGGGAACCATTACGGGACGGCTCAGACCAATGTGAAAACCTTAGAATCAGAAGGAATTGACCTCATTCTGGACATCGACACTCAGGGAGCAAAGACGGTGATAGAGAAGCTTGACTGTCCCGTATTGATTTACATCCTTCCCCCTTCCCTGAAAGACCTTCAAGATCGATTGGTGAAAAGGGGTCTCGATTCACCCGAGATGATCAATTTTCGTTTGGTTAATGCCAGAATAGATATTGAAGAGGCTCATTGGTACCATTATGTCATCGTCAATGAGAGAGTTGAGGATGCGGTTGAGACATTGAGGGCAATTATTATTGCTGAACGGTGTCGAAGGACCAAGAATTCAATCCTTAAAGAAAAAATGGAAGAATTGGAGGAGCATCATGGCAAGGATTACCGTAGAGGATTGCCTGAGAAAGGTGGAGAGTCGGTTTGAACTGGTGGTCTTGGCTGCAAGAAGGGCAAGGATGATCCTGAAAGGGGCCAAGCCATTAGTGGAATCGAATAACCGGTACATTGTCGCCGCCCTTCGGGAAGTGGCAGCTGGAAAGGTAAAGTTTGTTGATCCCAGGGAGAAAGAAAAGCAGGTTGATCTCCCTTCTGAAGAGACATGACCGGCAAGTGTCCCCTTCCGTCAATAGGGGGATAGGCAGGAAGGGACACACTAAAAATGAAATTCTATTTCTGAGAAACCCGCTTTGGACCGGTACGGTTCAAGGATTGGTCGGTGAGTAAGAGTTTCAAAACAGGCCTCTGAGAGATGAAAGGAGTGGAGGGAATTCAGGGA
>JBFMAE010000392.1:0-4460 GCA_040756085.1 Thermodesulfobacteriota bacterium
TGCCAGAGATGGGATGAAAGGGCGACGAGCCAGAAAAAGAGTGGGGGTTTGTCCGCATAGATTTTGCCATTAAAATGCATGAGAACCCAATCCCCTCCGTTCACCATCTCTCTTGCGACCTGGGCATAACGGGGTTCATCCGGATTCCAGAGGTCCCATCGATTCAAATTAAGAAAGAAGAGGACGAGACAGAAACCCAAGAGGAGAATCAACTGTATCCATTTTTGAGGATAGATATTGGAAAATCGTTTATCCATAGTCATCCTATATTAAACCACCGCCCCTTTGATTTCAACTATGCCAAAGGTTTTTCCCCACTGTTCCCATGGCCACAAGGGTTTCTCAAAAAGTAGGTGTGAATATGATTCGAAGAATTTCCTACTCATACATGCCATGGGGCCAAATGTGGCGGGTGTCATTGAGAAGGCTATAGCGGTGGAAATTTCCTTAACAATCGTATAATAAAGTTTCAATTTCAATGGGCTGAAACATCAGGATCATTCTCTGAAAACGCATCTGATTTAGTCGTTAAAAAATCGACCTGTCAGACAAAGGAATAAAATCTGATAAGCCAGAAAAAAAGAGGAGGTTTGTCTTCATATGCTTTTCCATTGAGATGCATGAGAATCCAGTCGCCTCTTTCTACCATTTCTCTGGCTACTTCTGCATAACGGGGTTCATCGGGATTCCAGAGATCCCATCTGCCTATGTTAAGGAAATAGAGGATAAAACAGAACCACAAGAGTATGGCGATCTGGGCCGATTTCTTTGAACAAATATTGGAAATCCGAGGCTCCATCAATATAAAAACCTTTTTTGCCAAAAACAAAATTAAAGAGTTGCGAGCCCTCTCAGTTAATTGGAGACTAAAACTAATTTTCCTTTCTTATATGTAAATTCCTGAAGGAAAACCATTGGAGCATCCCCTTGAGTTCGTGTTTTTTCAAATGCCTCCGCTGGCATCAAAAATAATCCTTTCTCCCTCTTTCCCAATTGTTTTGAAAGTTCTTCGGAACTTCTCAGCACAGGGATCGGATCGATTGGATCCAAATAGAAGTTTATTTCCTCAACTGTACTAATATCCAATCCATATCCAAATAGTGCGGATTTCTTTAAGAATGGCTTCAATTCCCCTACAAGAACCATCCCCGGCGAATAGAAATTATCCCTTTTAATCCAGTGGTATTCCCGAACATGCCAGGCAGAAACGGTAAATAAGAAGAGAGCGAGAAAATACACAAATTTCTTTCTCCACATCCCTCCGATCATTATGGCTAATGGAGGAAGAGCCGGAAGAAGATACCGGGATGTTCTGAACTTAAATAACGTCAGGAGGGAGAATAAAACAATGAACCAAATGATAAAATAGGTGACCTTAGAATTCCAAATTTTACCTCTTTCCTTCCAGAGACAAAAAGATAGAGAAGGTAGAAGTATGGACCAGGGAGCAAATTGTCCCCAAACCACTATAAAGTAGAAGTAGATCGGTTCTTGCCGTGTCAGAATCTTATTCTCTTTCACCAGCAGGACACATTGTTCCAATCCGATGCGTTGAATGAAGAGAAAGATCCAAGGGAAAACAGTAAGGGCTAAAATCGCATACCCAAGAAATAACTCTTTATCAATCAGTATTCTCCACTGCCTCTCCTTAATAAGAAAGATGTATACAATAGCCAGAGGCAATAATCCAATAGGGCCCTTCGTTAGCACTCCTAACCCCATAAAAAAGAAAAAGAGTCCATTGAAAAGAAATCTTCTTCTCCCGGATTCATAGTACTTCAGGTAAAAGCTGTAAAGCGATAGAAGAATGAATAAGCATAGGAGAATGTCTGTTTTGGCTAACCTCGATTGGAAGAAATATTGATAACTCGAGAGCAGAATCCCTCCCGCAATGAGGCCTGATTTAGTTGTTCCGTAGACTTTCCTACCCCATAGAAAAAGAATGATAATACCAATCCAAGCGGATAAAGCGGAAGGCCACCTGGCGATGAAGGGGGTCACTGAACCATAGATGGTTGATGGAATGGCGATGAGCCAGAAAAGCATCGGAGGTTTATCTATAAAAACCTCACCATTCAAGTGGGGGACTACCCATTCACCTGTTCGGATCATCTCTCTTGCTATTTCGGCATACCGAAGGTAACCATGATTTTCAAGACTTCTGGACCACAAGTTGAAGAAGAGGATAAAGCCACTGACGAGGGTAAAAAAACCTAAGAGCCATCTGTCTTTTTTATTCCACTCCTCCATTTCATTTCTCTTTTAAAGTCTTGATCTTCTTCCTATATATGAAGTAAAGGTTCCGAGAATAAATGATAGGGTTAAGAAGATAGGCGACGATGAAGACCGGATCCATCCGGCGGATTGCATAGGACAGGAGGATCAATCCCCCTGCTAAGCTGAAATACCAAAAGGTGACAGGGATGACGCTCTCTTTTTTCTTCTCAGAGGCTATCCACTGAACGACGAACCGCATCGTAAACATAATCTGTCCGACGAATCCGAAGACGACCCAGAAGTCTAATTGGAATTTTGGGTACTTTAAAGATAGATCCCGAAGGAAATCTGTCACAAAACCAAAAAATGAAAGACATTCCATTTCAGATCCTTTCCTCAATTTCATAGCAGATGTGTCGGCTCTTCATCCATTTGACGGCAAGAAGATCAATAAAGGCGCTCCACATCCGGTTCCAGGTGGTATATTTCGAACTCCCAAATCTCCTGGGGTGGTGGGCGATTGGTACTTCGATCACCCGATATCCTTCCATCTTCACCAATGTGGGCATGAAGCGATGCATCCCTTTATAAAGCTTTATCTCTTGAAGGCACTCCCGCTTATAGGCCCGAAAGGTGCAACCACTATCCCGGATCGCCTCCTCGCTTAACCAGTTGCGAATTCCATTAGCAATCTTTGATGTAACCTGCTTGACCAAAGAATCCTCTCGTCTCTTGCGCCATCCGGTTGCCATATCATATTCTTCCAGATACTCCAACATTCTGGGAATATCCTTTGGGTCGTTCTGGAGATCCGCATCAATGGTAATGATCACTTTTCCCTTTGCCTTTTTTAATCCTGCTGCACTTGCAGCCGTCTCCCCACAATTCTTCTTAAATCCCAGCATAAGAATTTGAGGATACTTAGAAGCCATCTCTTTAATGATCTTCCGACTTCCATCTATACTCCCATCATCGATAAAGATTATCTCAAAAGTTCTCCCTAAGGACTCGGTCACCTCCGCGATTTGAGGAATCAAAATGGGAAGATTCTCCTCTTCATTATATACAGGCACAATCACTGAAATATCTAATTCTTTCCCTTCTTCCAAACCTCTTTAATCCTCCTGGGCCATTTATTCTTTTTTGAAGAAATCTCTGATCATTCCACAAACAAAATTTACTTTCTCCTGGTCAAGTTCTGGATAAATAGGGAGAGAGAGAATCTTTTTGGTAGCCTCTTCTGTTCTCATCAAGTTTGGCTGGGGTCCCAATAAGTTTTTGACTGCCGGTTGCAGGTGGCAAGGGATTGGATAGTGGATTCCGGTCTCAACCCCCTTTTCTTTTAAATAGGTTGATAACTCATCACGTCTCGAAGTTTGAATCACATAGAGATGGAAAACGGGTTCTGCCCAATCTTGAACCTTATGGGTCTTTACCGGACTTCCTTTCAGCTTCTCATTATACCAAGATGCTACTTGCCTTCTCGATTCATTGAATGCCTCCAGTCTTTTAAGCTGTAAACGACCTATGGCGGCCTGAATCTCATTAAAACGTAAATTGTATCCAACTAGCTCATGCTCATATTTCTCTCTTCTCCCATGATCCCTGAGCATCCTGCAGAGTTTGGCTACCGTCCCGTCATTCGTCACCAATATGCCTCCGTCTCCGTAGACGGTCAGATTTTTGGAAGGATAGAATGAAAAACAACCTGCGACCCCTATTGATCCTACCTTTTTCTCCTTATATCGTGCCCCATGGGCCTGACAGCAGTCTTCTAAAACAAAAAGTCCATAATGTTCTGCTAAATCGAGGATAGTATTCATGTTTGCGGGATGTCCATAAAGATGTACGGGTAGAATTCCTCTGATCTCCCTTATGCCGGTAATCTTGTTTTTGTTTTCCAGAATCTCTTTTACCTGATTGGGATCCATCGTAAAGGTTTCATCAATATCCATAAAGATGGGGGTTGCCCCTACATGAAAGATTGGCTCAACCGTGGGAAAAGCAGTGAGCGAAGGAACCAGAATCCCATCCCCTGGCCCAACCCCCAACGCCTTAAGACATAAGAAAATGGCTGATGTCCCTGAAGAGGTAAGAACAGCATGCCTCACTCCAGTAAACTCAGCAAACTCTTCTTCAAAATGCCTTGAGTGATTCCCTAATATATATTGTCTGGAGTCGATAACTTCTAACACTCTCTCTTTGATCTCGCCATCAATATACGGTTTAGAAAGAAGGATCTT
>JBFMAE010000393.1:0-2401 GCA_040756085.1 Thermodesulfobacteriota bacterium
TTAATTTGACATAAGCAAAATTGAATTCTAAGTACGTCTTATTCTATAGCTTGTGTATTTGACAATATCAGCTCCAAATGTAAAATGATATACCACTTTAAAATCTCTGCTTTCGCAGGAATGACGACAATAAGAACATTTGCGATACACTGAACAACGTAGTTCTACGTTTTTATTTTAACCGATTGCGATCAGGCCCCTTTGAGGGGCCAGCAATCGTAAAGCCCCCGGCTTTGCCGGGGGAAAAGTGATTTCATCCTGTGAATCATTCACCCATTTCGGGAAATTCATCGAAAGAAGAAATACCCTTTGGGTAATAAGATATTTTTATGCTCAAAGGGTATCTTTTTCAGAAATTAAATTTACCGATCACTATTCACATATCATCATTAACGAATCACGATAAAAGGAGGTGAGACAGATGGCCTTTAACCATATCCAGACCGAACTGAAAGATGGAGTGGCAACCCTTACCTTGAATCGGCCTCCCCTTAATGCCTTCAATATCGAGATGATGGAAGAGATCAATACCTATTTTGAAGGATTGATGAAAGAGAAATCCCTGAAACTCCTCATTATCCAGGCAGCGGGAAAGGCATTTTCCGCAGGGGTGGATGTCGGAGAGCATCTCGGCGATTTGGTTTATAAGATGATTGAAGTCTTTCATAAAATGTTCAGGTTGATGGATGTCCTGAAGGTTCCTTCCATTGCCGTGGTGAATGGTTCAGCTCTCGGAGGAGGGTGCGAACTGGCCCTCTATTGCGACATGGTTATTGCAACAGAGAAGGCAAAATTTGGTCAACCCGAAATACAGGTCGGAGTTTTACCACCCATTGCTGCTCTGATCTTCCCGAGAATGATTGGGCGGAAGAAGGCGATGGAATTGATCCTCTCCGGAGAGATGATCGGCGCTCAGGAGGCCTTGACCTTAGGGTTGGTTAACAAAGTGGTCCAGGAAGCCTCCCTTGCTCAGGAGGTTAACAGATTTATTGAGAAGTTTACGAAATTGAGCGGGATAGTATTAAAACTAGCCAAAGAAGCGACACTCGCAGGTCTAAACGACGATATGAATCAGGGACTAAAAGTCATTGAAAAGATTTATCTGGATCGCCTGATGAAGACCAACGATGCCATTGAAGGTCTAAAAGCCTTTTTAGAGAAGCGAAAACCAAATTGGAAAGATGATTAGCTTGTAGTGGAGGTCCCCGTGCCTCCCCCATAAAGCCCTATTCCTGAAATCACCAGATTTTCCCCATTAAAAATTATAAACGCATTGACGGTCATATACTCATCTGTTAGAATCCTGAACATTGCAGTTTTAAAGGTGAGAAAATGAGATTAAAAGATAAGAGAGCCATAGTGACAGGAGCAGGGCAGGGGATTGGGAGAAGCATTGCATTGAAGGTAGCACGCGAGGGAGCAGATGTGGTCATTGCCGAGATGAACCCTGATAAAGGAGCCCAAACCGCAAGAGAGGTGGAGAGTTTGGGCCGGAAAGCCCTCTTCGTCGCTGTGGATGTAGCGGATCAAAAACAGGTTCAGACCATGGTGAACCAGGTTTTAAACACCTGGAAGAGGATTGATATCCTGGTCAACAATGCAGGTTTTGACCGGGGCGCAACACTTCTGAAAGTGAAAGAAGAGGATTGGGATGCCGTTCTGGGCGTTCACCTGAAGGGGACCCTGAATTGTATCCAGGCGGTTGCTTCCCATATGATCGAAAACCGCTATGGTAAGATCATTAACATATCCTCAATATACGGGAAGAGTGGAGGGGTAGCGGCCATCAGTTACAGTGCTGCCAAAGCGGGGATCATCGGTCTCACAAAAAGCGTATCCAGGGAACTGGGCCGTTACCAGATCAATGTGAATGTGGTTCTCCCGGGATTGATCCTGACTCCGACCATTGCCAAGATGGCCGAGAAGTATCGAAATATGATCATTGAAAATACACCTCTGAGGCGGATTGGTCAACCTGAAGAGATTGCTAATGTGGTGGCCTTTTTAGCCTCCGATGAAGCGAGTTTCATGACCGGAGCCGCCGTGGAGGTCTCCGGCGGAGCAAGTATGTAGATCCTCCCCAGCGGAGGAAATTCTAAATCCGAAGCACTAAATCCGAAACAAGCCCTGAACCTAATATGGTACAGGGCAAGCACTAATTTTCGAAATCTAAATGACCGAAACCCCTCACCCTTCCCCTCTCCCCGCTGGGGAGAGGGGAAGGGTGAGGGGAAATTTCAAATATTTTTGGCTAGAATTTAGAGAATTTGGATTTTGAAATTGCTCGCCCTGTTAAGTACCGGATGACTTGGTTCTGGTTTGATTTTCACGAATTTTCTAGAAAAGTGGGGCGTCAATCTATAATATAATTACTTAACAGGGTAAAGATCTCGATATTCGC
>JBFMAE010000394.1:0-21678 GCA_040756085.1 Thermodesulfobacteriota bacterium
AGTTTCTTTTTCACTCCGAACTCATCACTTTTTTTTAAAAAGGCCATGTCTTCCAATACCGTTTACATCGAATCCAGAATCCAAATATCCCTAAAGGTTCAAAGAGAACGATCAGAACCATGATCAATCCATAAACAATGACAGCGACATTAGAGATTCCTCCCATGGACATATATTTTTGTGAAAAGCTGACCAGGGCAGGCCCAATTAATGAGATATCCTGAATTGCCTGAAGTTTAATGTCGAGATAGGTCATGAGAGCTGCTCCGGCAATGGAGCCCATGATCGATCCAAGACCTCCCACCACCACCATGGCCAGGAAGGTGATCGACATGATGAGATGAAAACTTTCTGGATTGATGAAGCCGAGGATAAAAGCATAGAGACCCCCTGCAATTCCTGTATAAAAGGCGCTCACCGCAAAAGCCAGGGTTTTATAATAGGTGAGATTGACCCCCATCGCCTCGGCTGCAATATCGCTATCCCGGATAGCGATAAAAGCCCGGCCCACCCTTGTCCTGATCAGTTTCACCGCACCGATCACCATGAGGGTGGCGATGATCATGATCATATAGTAGAAATGGATGTCCTTCATCGGAGTGCCGAAGAGATAAAGCTTTGGAGCCTGAAGTCCCATCCTTCCTCCAAAGAATTCGAGATGCTTGATAATCGTTGTTACCGTCATACCGAAACCCAGCGTTGCGATGGCAAGATAAGGTCCCTTCAATCGAAGGGCAGGAAGTCCCAGGAGAAATCCGAAGACAGAGGAAATGAATCCTCCAATGGGAAGGGCTATCAAAAAGGGGAAGTCTCCTTTCAATACGAAGAAGATGGTTGTGAAAGCTCCGATCGCAAAGAAGCCGGCATGGCCCATCGATATTTGGCCCGTATATCCCACGAGGATATTCAGACCGATGGCTACAATGGCATGGATCGTGATGAGGTTAACAATATAGACAGACAAACCCAAGAGATGATATTTCTGGATGAGCCAAGGCAAGATCGCTAAGAAGATGAGGAAGAGGATGGACCAAAAAAGGATGGTGTTACTTTTAAAAAGCTCAATATCTTCATAGTAATTACGTTTCATGTCCACGAAGAATTCCCTCCTCGGATTTCGATTCTACGAAAAGCTCCCGATGGAGTATAAATTACTGGAAACTCAATATGATAGCGATTAGTATTATATTCTTAATGTATGGGTTGTCAATCTTCTTATGTGAGATTTCTGAAAAAGTCCAGAAATCTATGATCAAGAGAGCGTTTAGTAGTTTTTCAAAGCTCTCTATGTTATGGTCTTTTGAAAAATAACCTGTTATAAAAAACTAATACAAACGCATTAATTCATGATACCCTCCACCCACCCCTCAAGGGGGAGGAGGTGTGAAAAAATTGGGACTACCGGTCGGGCAGCAATATCTTCAAAGTTTTACAAATGCGGTCGTTTGGAAGGCAGAGGAAACAAGGCTCTGAAAGTAACAACGATTATTGAAGTTTTTCATCGTGAGTAGTTAACGCGAAAAGGTATCGCTGTAAAACTTTTTCGATATCCCTACCCGCCCTCTCAACTTGAATCAATTTTTTCACACCTTCGGAGAGGTGAGTGGAGGTGATGTAATTTTACTTATTGCGTTTGTATTAATATTTATCATGAAGGTCGAAGAATGGAAGAGAAGGGAATAAAAAAAGGGCTGTGTGGGATCTGTCCGGCAGGTTGTGGCGTTGGGATCATTATGGATGGAGAACGGCTCCATCAGATAGAACCGATGGAAGGACATCCCTTAGGGATGGTCTGTACTCGAGGGGTTCACGCAGAGGAAGTTATTTATTCCCCTGACCGATTGAAATTCCCAATGAAAAGAATTGGGAATCGAGGGGAAGGAAAACTGGAGAGGATCTCTTGGGAGGAAGCCTTTGAGATTTCAGCCCATCTCATTAAGAGGGTTGTGGACAAATACGGACCAGAGGCCATGGCCATCTATTCCGGTAGGGGAGGATTTGAGCAGTCCTTGCTTGATCTGTTCGCCACAGCTGGTTATGATACGATCTGTTCAAACTTCTTATTTCCTTTGGGGTCCCCAAACACCTTCAGTTGTAGTTCCCTCTGCAACAATGCCCATCGGGTCATTGCCCCTGTGGCCACGTTTGGAACCTCCTATGATCGCCTCTTTTCAGATTTTGAGAAGAGTGATCGGATCGTTGTCTGGGGAGCAAACCCTGCCACTGATTCTCCACCCATCAATTTGAAAAAAATTTTGGACGCCAAAGATCGAGGGGCAAAGATCATCGTGATCGACCCGCTAAAGACATATACGGCCAAGAAGGCTGATGAATGGATCGGCATCAGACCTGGAACGGACGGGGCTTTGGCTTTGGGAATGGCGAATGTCATCATGGAGAAAGGTCTTTTCGATACAGCCTTTGCGGATGATTGGACATATGGTCTTGGAGAGTTCAGAGAGTATGTTCGAAGATTTTCACTTAAAGAAGTGGAGAAAATCACGTGGGTCGCAGCAGAAAAGATTGAAAAATTGGCTGAGGAATTGGCAAAATCCAAAACTTCTCTTCTTCTCCACACCGGCCTCGAATATACAAATAGTGGGGTCCAAAATATTCGTGCACTGCTTATTTTTTGGGCCTTGACTGGAAACCTCGATCGGCAAGGGGGATTGGTCTTTCGAATGCCTCAGGCATTTCCCATTCGAAGAAATCGAATGGCACCACCCAGAGGGAAGTCAGCGATCGGCTCAGATCGCCATCCACTCTATTGCGCCCTGAACAGAAGCGGGCATTTTTTAGAACTGCCGAGGGCAATTTTGAAGGCTGACCCCTACCCTATAAAAGGGTTAATCGTGCTGGGAGGTTCCATTCTCACCGCCTTTCCAGATCCAGCCCAGTGGAAGCGGTCGTTTGAAGCCCTTGATGTGTTGGTCGTCATTGACCGTTTCCTCACCAATGAAGCGTTTTACGCTGACGTCGTCCTCCCTGCAACGACGATGTTTGAAATCACCTCTTACAAGCGTTACCCAGGGCATCTTTCTTTTCGAGAAAGGATTATTTCTCCTATGGGCGAGGCTAGAAATGATTACCTCATTTTGGCCCAACTCTCAGAAGTCCTTGGCTACGGGGATTGTTATCCCCAATCCGAAGAGGCGATGTTAAAATTTGTATTTGATCAGTCTCCTATTTCCCTTGAACAGTTAAGATTGAAACACGAAGGCGTTTCGCTTCCATCCCCCCCAATGGTCTATGAGAAATATAAAACGGGCCTTCTTCGTAAGGATGGAATGCCTGGTTTTGAAACTCCTTCCGGGAAGTTTGAGATCTTTTCAAACTTACTTAAAAGATATGGTCACGATCCACTTCCCATTTATCAAGAGCCCGTTGAAGGTCCGATCGTCTCAACAGATTTGACGAAGAAGTTTCCGTTGGTTCTTACGACCGGAACCCGAATTCAGTCCGCCTTCAGAAGTCAGCATCTCAATATTCCGGGTCTTCTCAAACTGCAGGACAAACCAAATATTCTCATCCATCCAGCGGATGCCAAACCAAGAGGGATTCAGGACGGGGATAAGGTCTGGGTGAAGACAAAAAGGGGAAGGGTTCCTTTCTATGCAAAAGTGACCGAGCGGATTACGAGAGGAGTGATCGAGGCAAATATGGGGGGCGGAGGACCGCTTCAACCTCAGGCATGGAGGGAAACCAATGTGAATGAGCTAACCGACTCCGAGAATCGAGATTCTATCTCAGGCTTTCCGGTATTTAAGGCTTTGCTTTGTGAGGTGGAATTGGCGATCGGAGAACCAGAGCTCTGAAAAACTATCTTTCGCTCTCTTGATTAGAGATTTCTGGACTTTTTCAGAAATCTCGATAAAAAGCATTGACAGTCATTTCAACTTTGATAGAATGGTGAAAATTTCGAACCCCTCACCCCCAACCCTCTGAAAGTATGAAAAAATTGATTCAAGTTGAGAGGGCGGGTAGGGATATCGAAAAAGTTTTACAGCGGTACCTTTTCGCGTTAACTACTCACGATGAAAAACTTCAATAATCGTTATTACTTGCAGAGTCTTGTTACCTCTGCCTTCCAAAAGACCGCATTTGTAAAACTTTGAAGATACTCCTGCCCGACCGGCAGTCCCAATTTTTTCACACCTTCTCTCCCCTCGGGGAGAGGGAAGGAGAATCATCTTGGGAGTCTTAGATTTTTTTAAGGGAGGCAGACAGAGGAGGAGAGGTGGACCCGAACCTCCGATCAACAAAGAGACCAGAACCTATGACGAGATTATGGATGAGATCACAGCATGGAATATTGAACGCACTGACATCCTGAATGTGCTACGAAGAGAACTTGAAGGGGAGAGGCTTTCCGCCTGGTCCCGTGCCCTTGAAACAGGGATCAGGAAGGGGCTTTCCTCAGCTTCGGGGAGGGTAGAGGATGCCCCTCTTTTTCCTGTTTATCTTGATCTGTATCGATTCGTCAAGGGGCTCAGGCCAAAATTATTGATGAATCCGGCCATGAAAGATATGAAGAGGATGGAGAAATCGGATTCCCTTTCCATCTGTATTATCTGCGGCATTCGAGCCTTACAAAAGGAGAGAGGGGATACACGGTTGTTGAATACCCTACACTGGATATTACTTGAGAGGTATTTAGGGTGATTAGGAATTTCTGAAAGGTCCAGAAATCTCTGAAATCCGTTTAATCATTTTTTGAAATCCCTGCCTGCGGCAGGCAGGTGTGTAATCAAGAGAGTGGATAGTGGTTTTCAAAGCTCTCTTGACTTTTTAGTAAGGTCTTATAAAATAGGTTAAAAAAAGGGCGCTTAGTTCAGTGGGAGAACGCCTGCTTCACACGCAGGAGGTCACTGGTTCAAATCCAGTAGCGCCCACCATTCTTGTAGGGGCAATTCATGAATTGCCCCTACTTTCGAGAAAAAACGATGTCTGGACATTCAAAATGGAGCACGATTAAGCGAAAAAAAGGCGCAGCAGATGCCAAACGGGGAAAAGTCTTCACGAAAATCATCAAAGAGATCATGGTTGCCGCCCGTTTTGGGGGAGGAGATATCAATGCCAACCCGAGGCTTCGAACAGCAGTCCTTGCTGCCAAGGCAGAGAATATGCCGAAAGAGAATATTGAAAGGGCGATCAAGAAAGGGACCGGGGAACTGGAAGGGGTCAATTACGAGGAGCTGATCTATGAGGGTTATGGTCCGGGCGGTGTGGCGGTAATGATGGAAGTTTTAACTGATAATAAGAACCGCACGGTTGCCGATGTAAGGCATGTCTTCTCCAAACACAACGGGAGTCTTGGCGAAGCAGGTTGCGTTTCCTGGATGTTTGCGAAGAAGGGATTGGTCCTGATAGACAAAAGTGGTGCCGATGAAGATCGCCTAATTGAAGTGGCTTTAGATGCAGGAGCCCTCGATGTGAAGGATACGGGGAAGGAATTTGAGGTGACGACCGATCCTGAAAATTTCGAAGAAGTGAAAAAGGCAATCGATGAGGCTGGTTTTAAATACAACTGCGCTGAGGTGACAATGGTTCCTCAAAGCACGGTTCGTTTGGCAGGAAAAGAAGCGGAACAGATGCTGAAGTTGATGGAGGGGCTTGAAGATTCTGATGATGTCCAGAAGGTTTATGGCAATTTCGATATCGCCGATGAGGAGATGGAACGGCTCAGTGCCTGAAAAGCTCTTTTTCTTTCTATATAAAAGCCACCTGATGATAGAGGGAAAGGAAAACGGGTGGCTTTTTTCACACCTGGAGAAGATCATCCGTTGAGAGCGAGTGGCATCGATCCAGGGTTGGCCATGACGGGCTTTGGTGTTGTGGAGGCCATTTCCCGAGGGGGAAAGGCCTGTGATTGGGGAGCCATTCGAACTGAAACGAATTGTCCCATCCCTCTCCGTTTAAAAACCATCTATTCTGAATTAAAAGGGCTTCTCGAGAAATGGAAACCCAACCTTCTTGTGTTGGAAGAGGTCTTTGTCCTGAAACAATTTCCAAAGGCAGCCATCCAATTAGGGGAGGTCAGGGGCGTCATCTACCTCGCTGCTCAGGAGATGAATATTCCGGTGGTCGAAATTAAACCGACAGAAGTGAAGAGTGCATTGACCGGAAGTGGCCGGGCCGATAAGGAACAGATCAAGAGGATGATTCGACAAATCCTCAAGATCGATGACCCCCTCAGTTCGAGCCATGCTGGCGATGCGCTCGCCCTGGCCTTGACCGGCCTCTCCAGAACGAGTAAATTTCGCTGGTAATACTTTTTTAGTGTCAGTGGTGAGTGTCAGCAAAAATAGAACCCGTTTCGATAACTCCCCCCTTTTCCCCCTCTTAACCTAAGAGGGGAGATATCCCTCCCCTTAAGGTAAGGGGAGGAAAGGAGGGGTTATGGTAATAGAGGTTCCCATGATCCGCTACATCGAAGGGAGATTGCTCAAGAAAGAAGAGGATAGGGTCGTCGTATTAGCTAACGGAGTGGGCTACGAGATATTGCTTCCTGCCATTGTACGGAAAACCTTTAATCCCAAAAGGGCAGGTGAGGATGGAGAGATTGTACGACTTTATATTTATTACCATCAGACTGAACGACAGCCCAAACCCCTTCTCATTGGATTCAACTTTGAACCGGAGAAGGAATTCTTCGAGAAATTCATTACCGTGGAAGACATCGGTCCACCCAGTGCGGTGAAGGCTTTGATGATGCCCATCCCAAAGATTGCCAAAGCGATAGAGGAAAGAGATTCGAAAACCCTCGAGAGTCTGAAAGGAATCGGAAAAAGGACAGCGGATAAGATCATCGCTACGCTTCAAGGAAAGGTGGGTAAATTTGCCCTGATGAGAGAGGATCAAATTCCAGTCGATGTGGAGGTCGTGGACTTTAAGAAACAGGTGGAGGAGGTTTTGGTAAAGGATCTTGGCCACAAAGTAATTGAGGCCCAGAGGTTGGTCAAAGAGGCGATACTCAGAAACCCGAATATCTCCACCCCGGAAGAATTGTTTGAAGAGGTGTACCGAGGACAAAAAGAGGTTACGCCTTGATATAGCATGCAAATATGTCTCAAAAGCTTTACAAAGCGGACGTTTAGGATTTTTCCAAGATAAGGCTTGTTGTGAGACAGATGATGATTTCTAGGACAATTGTGAGATGGTATAATGAACATTCAAAGGTAACCGCTGTAAAGCTTTTTCAACATACCTGCACGCTTCTTGTAATTTTTTCCTGATTCGATACATTTATTTTTGGAGAAGGAGATGAAGAAGCCCGAAGAAGAAAAAAGGCCTGATCCCGTGAAGAGAGCTGAAGCGGGGCAACCCGAAGTTGAAGATTATCTCGATCTGAGGCCGCGTAAGCTTTCTGAATATATCGGTCAAGGACAGGTGGTGGAGACCCTGGAGATTGCAATTCAGGCCGCCAAAAAAAGGAGAGAACCTCTGGACCACGTTCTCTTTCATTCCCCTCCAGGACTTGGGAAGACGACGCTCGCCCATATCATCGCTACGGAGATGGGGGTTCGTATCGTGACCTCCTCCGGGCCTGCCATTGAAAAGGGAGGTGACCTGATCAGCATCCTTACTCATCTGGAGCGAGGAGATGTTCTCTTCATCGATGAGGTGCACCGTCTGCCAAAAGTGGTAGAAGAGTTTCTCTATCCGGCGATGGAGGATTTCTGCATCGATTTTATTTTTGACAAGGGGGCCCATGCGAGAAGCCATCGTTATCGATTGGAGCGATTCACCCTTGTAGGCGCCACCACACGGGCCGGGCTTCTTTCGGCACCTCTCCGGGAACGATTCGGGATATTGAGGAACCTCGATTTTTATACTGTCGAGGAACTCTGTCAGGTGGTCAGACGATCCGCCGCCCTCTTAAGCGTTCCCATCGATGAGGAAGGGACAGAGGAGATCGCCAAACGATCCAGGGGGACACCAAGGATTTCCAATCGCCTCCTCAAGAGGGTAAGAGATTATGCCGAGATCCGTGGGCAAGGAAAGATCGATAAAGCGATCGCCGATGAAGCATTGCGTTTGGAAGGGGTGGATGAGATCGGTTTGACAAGTCTCGACCGAAGGTTTCTCGAGACCATCATCCGTTATTATAAGGGGGGACCGGTAGGTCTGGAGGCGATTGCTGCGACCCTCCAGGAGGAGGCCGATACGCTGGTCGATATGATCGAGCCCTTTCTCCTGAAGATCGGTTTTGTCGCAAGAATGCAAAATGGGAGAAAAGCCACAGAATTGGCCTACCAACATTTCGGAATCCCCTATTCAGACTCAGGAAGGCAGCTCTCCCTTCCTACCCGCAAGAAACATTAATTTTTTTGTGTTTAAAACGAAATGGCAGTTTTTCAAATTTGGGATAACACTTTTTAAAGCATATCTTTGTTGATATAAATCTTGGCTTTCGTTCGTAATTGGTTGAGCCAATTCTGGTAAAATTCTTCCTGCTTCTGATAGACCATCCGTTTTTCAAGATTTTTCTTCACCGATGCAAACTTACTCCGATCAGCAGGTTCCAGGGCCAGTAATTTCACCACAAAATATCCATCCTTTGTCCGGAGGACTTCCTTGGGAATGGGTTTTTTTTCTGTCAGGGAGGAGAGCATCCCCATGGATTCGCCGGCAGGGCCAATTTTTGGAATGACTCCTCCTGTTCGGATAAATAAACCGGTCTCTTCCACCTGGAATCCACGCGCCTGACTTATCTCTTTTATGGCTTTACCCTTTTGAATCTGGCAAAGAAGGTCTTCTGCGACCTGACGCGCCTTCTCCTCGGCCTTTACTCCGGCCACCTTCTGTTTCACCTCCTCCTTCACTTCCTCCAGAGGGGGGATACTAGAGTCCCTCTTATCGACTAACTTCAAGAGATAAAAATTGGGTGGGATGTTGACCACTGGAGAGATCTCTCCGACCTTTAGTGAAAAGGCAGTGGAATAGAAAGATGGGTCTTTACCAATTTCCGGGATCTCATCGCCCTCCTTGAAAAAACCGGTTGTCTTGATTGGAACATCCTTCTCTCTGGCAAATTTTTCTAAATCGCGGCTTCGGAAAAGGGAGTAGAAGGCATCGTCCGCCTTGCGGGAGGCCTCTGCCTTGGCTTTCTCTTTCTTTAATGCCTGAAGGATCTGGTCTTTCACCTCTTCGAGGGATTTCTGTCTCTCTTCTTTAACCTCTTCTATTTTGAAGATGGAGAACCCTGCGGTTCCCCTCATCACACTGCCCACCTCACCTGCTTTCATCGAGAAGAGGGTGGTTTCAATCGACTCGTCCAGTGTTCCTCTCTGAACCCATCCCATATCCCCTCCTTTGGGGGCGGTATTCGATTCGGAGTATTGTTTTGCCAGAGAACCAAAATCCTTCGTCTTCCTGGCCTTCTCCAAAATGTCTTCAGCCTTTTTCCTCCTCTCCTCAACTTTATCGGGGGAATCTTGGGGGCCGACTTTGATCAGGATCTCCCTTGCCCTTACCTGTTTGGGTACCTTGAAACGATCTTTCCGGGAGTCGTAAATTCGTTTGATGTCATCAGACGAAACCTGGACTTTTCCTTCAAAATCAGAAGGTCGGAAGACGAGATATTGAATCTGGACGAATGCGGGGACCCTGAACTCCTCCTGCTGTTTCTGGTAATAGTCCTTCACCTCCACCTCATTCACGGTGACCTGTCCTCTGAAGGCCTCAGGAGCAATCTTGAAGAAGTTAAGATTGATCTTTTCGTTCTCGAAGAGATAGATCTCCAGGAGTTCCTCTTCAGAAATCTTCCCCCCATTCAATTTAATCAGATTCACCATCTTTGAGAGCAGGAGGCTCTCCCTCTGCATCCGTTCGAACTCCTCTGCACTCATCCGGTTGATACGAAGGAACCTCTCATAGTTCCGTTGGTCAAACTGGCCGTTGACCTGAAAAGCCGGGATGGATTCGATGGCCATCCTCAGCTCCTCATTCCCAATGGTAAAGCCCAATCTTTTCCCTTCCTGGAGAATGAGAACCCGCGAGATGAGGTCGTCCAAGACCCTTTCTCTCAGACGGAGTTCTTCGATCATCTTCTCCGAGAAGGACGGACCCAAGGCATCTCGATATTGCTTGATGACACCTTGGAAGGACTCGCTATACTCCTTAATGTCAATAACGACTCCATCCACCTTGGCTACATAAGTCTCTTTCTTCTCACGAATGAGGGAGTATCCCCCCCAGGAGACGAAGGTGACGGCCACCAGTATCAGGATGCCTCGAAGCATCCATGAAGATGCATGTTCCCTTAATATCCTCAACATAAGGCCTCTCCTTTGTATCGACCCTGCCTGCCGCTAGGCAGGCACAGGCAGGATCGGTGAAAGTGGTGTTTTAGTATTATTAATCAATCTCTCTTAAAAACACAAGGGATTATAACGATGAATTTCGTAACCCCTCAGTCACGGGGATGAATTCCATCGTCCCGGCAGGGATATCTCCGAAAATCTTAGAATGCGGATTGCATTGATATCCATAATATTAGGGAAACGTTCACCGATAGAACGCAATCCTCAGAGGGCTGGATGAGAGCCTGCGGTTAAAGGGCCAAGATGAGGTTGCCGCTCTAAGATTTCCTCCGACACCCCTGCCGGTTCTATTCCAAACCCGAGACTGAGGGGTTACTGAATTTCGACGATTTTCCTTGAATCAAATGGAGGTATTTGTTAAGATAGATCAGTCTTTTAAGGTTGAGGGGAAAAGAGATGGTATTTAACTCATTGTGGGGTCTATTTTCAACGGATTTGGCCATCGATCTGGGAACCGCCAATACTGTCGTCTACGTCAAGGGGAGAGGGATCGTCTCGTCGGAGCCCTCAGTGGTTGCCGTTCAGAGGGATTCGAGGGGGGAGAAGCGCATCCTGGCAGTAGGCCGTGAGGCCAAGGAGATGCTGGGTCGAACCCCCGGAAGCATCTTTGCAATCCGGCCGATGAAGGATGGGGTGATCGCCGATTTTGAAATCACGGGTGAGATGCTTCGTTATTTTATCGCTAAGGTCCACAACCGAAAGTCCCTGGTTCGACCCCGGGTGGTCATCTCTGTCCCTTCTGGCATCACCCCCGTGGAAAAACGGGCCGTTCGAGAATCGGCCCAGTCTGCGGGCGCAAGGGAGATCTACCTGATCGAGGAGCCGATGGCTGCAGCCATCGGTGCTGGACTCCCGATCACTGAAGCCTCCGGGAATATGGTGGTCGACATCGGGGGAGGGACAACAGAGGTGGCCGTCATCTCCCTTTCAGGAATCGTCACCAGCCAATCCATCCGTGTGGCGGGGGATAAGATGGATGAGGCCATCGTTCAATATGTCAAGAGGAAATATAACCTCCTCATTGGTGAACGGACAGCGGAACTGATCAAAATCAATGTCGGGACCGCTTTTCCCGAAGAGAATCCCCAAAGCATTGAGGTCAAGGGTAGGGACCTGGTGACCGGGATTCCGAAGACCCTTGAGATCAACAGCGAGGAGGTCCGGGAGGCAATGGCCGAATCGATTAATATGATCATTGATACCGTCCGGATTACCCTTGAAGGGACACCCCCGGAATTGGCTGCGGACATTGTGGACAAAGGGATTGTCCTGGTGGGCGGAGGGGCCCTTCTGAAGAACCTGGATGTCCTCCTCCGGGAAGTCACCAGCCTCCCTATCACTATTGTGGACGATCCCCTCTCGGCGATCGTTCTCGGTGCAGGAATAGTCCTCGATAATGAAACACTACTTCATACGGTGACTTCTGAATATTGAAGGTTGATGAGGATACGTGGCTTTTTCCTCTTTCGAAGGTATACCATTCCGGCTTTTATCATCGTTCTTCTGTTGGCTGCCCTGATCTTAATGTCATTTAGGGTCAAGCAGAAAAAAGGGGTTGACTTTTTCGATGCCCTTGTGATGGAACTCTGCTCACCTTTTCAGAAAGCTTCAACGTTCGTCATCAGGACCGTTCAAGGGGTTTTCCAAGGATATATTTTTCTGATCCACCTTCAGAAAGAGAATGTGATGCTCAAAGAGAGGATCGCTCAACTTGAGAAGGAAAACCATGAGATGAGGGAAATGGCCCTCGCCCATGAACGTCTGAAGCGTCTTCTCAAGTTTCGGGAGAAGATCCCCCTTTCCGTGGTTGCGGCTGAAGTGATCGGTCAGGACCCCTCCTCCTGGTTCAAAAGTGTGACCATTAATAAAGGGGAAAAGGATGGGGTGCGCCAGGGAATGGCCGTGATTGCGCCAGAAGGCGTCATCGGCCAAATTCTCAAAACGGCTCCTTATCATTCAACCGTCCTTCTCCTCACGGACTACAATAGTGCCATCGATTCCATTGTCCAGAGAACCCGGGCCAAAGCGATCGTGGAAGGGAAAGGGGAGAACCAATGTCAACTGAAATACCTTCTCCGGACGGAAGAGGTGGCTGCCGGGGATATTGTCGTCACCTCGGGTCTGGGTGGAAATTTTCCAAAGGGGTTGATGGTGGGTGAGATACGAAGCGTGGACAAAAAGGGCCACGGTATCTTCCAATATGCAGAACTGGTCCCCAGTGTGGATTTGACGAAGCTGGAGGAAGTTCTCGTCATCATGGAATATTCACCGCCCCTGCGGGAAGAAAAGGACAAAGCAAAAGGGAAGAAAATTCCCGGAGGGCCACCAAAGAAAAAATGAAACGGGTTGTACTTTCTCTTTTTTTAGGAATCTTTCTTCTAACCCTCCAGACCACACTATTAACCACCCTTCCTATCCAGAGGTTTAGACCGGATATCGTTCTGATCTTTATCCTTTACCTGGGTTTCTCATACCCACCGATCTCCGGTGGCATTTTGGCTTTCTTCATGGGTTATCTCATGGATCTTTTTTCTGGGAACTCCTTTGGCCTATACACTCTGTCTAGGCCTCTCATTTTTTATGGCACCCAACTCTTCAAGAGACGGTTCTATTTAGAAAGTTTCTTATCCCAATTCCTTTTCGCCTTCATCTTCGCCTGGGCGGAGGGTTTGCTCATCGCGTTCCTCCTCACCGCTCTCAATCCGAATCCACTCGGCAATCCCTATCCCCTCTTAATCACCTTCCTCCTTCCCCAGTCGTTTTTCACCGGTCTGATCACCCCCCTTCTCTTTTCATTCTTCAATAAAGGGTATTTTTTACTATTCGATCAGCAAAGGCCGGGAATAAGAATAAGAGGATAGATCATGATGGAATTAAACACGCAGAGGATGGAGGACTTCAAAGAAAGGTATAAATACTTTGTGGCCTTTGCAGGAATCGCCTTTTTTCTGCTCTTCATCTATTTGTGGTATCTTCAGGTGATCAAAGGGAGTGAATTCCGGCGATTATCGGAGAACAACCGCATCCGGATTCGTGAAAATCCTGCTGACCGGGGGATGCTGTTGGATCGAAAGGGACATGTCCTGGCCCATAACCGACCCTCCTTTGAAGTCTATCTCGTTCCAGAAGATCTGAAAGCAAATCCCGAGGTCCTAATCAAAGTAGGGAAGATATTGAACATGGCTCCGAATGAAATCAAGGAAAGATTGCAGAGCCAGAAACGGCGTCCCCCTTTCAAGCCGGTAAAGATTAAATCCGATATCGACTGGAATGAACTTGCCCTTCTCGAATCTAACCGGGTTCACCTCCCGGGCCTCATCGTAAATGTCAGGCCCAGGAGAGCTTATAATCATGGCCCTCTTGCTTCTCATCTCATCGGTTACATCGGTGAGGTTGACGAAAATGAATTGAGACAGTGGAGGGAATTCCCTTATCGGATGGGGGCCCTGATAGGGAAATACGGAGTTGAGTACTGTTGGGAGGACGATCTCAGGGGAGTGGATGGAGGTCGGCAGATCGAGGTGGATGCTCTGGGAAGGGAGATCAAACCCCTGCAGAGCGTTGAACCGTTTCCAGGAAACAACGTCTTTCTGACGATCGACTTTGATGTCCAGCAGGTTGCGGAGGAAGCCTTTCAGGATAAGAATGGAGCCCTCATTGCCATGGACCCTCAAACGGGTCGAATCTTGGCCATGGTGAGCAAACCTTGCTTTGATCCCGATCTCTTTGCTAGGAACATCTCGCCCGAAGATTGGAAGTCTCTTTTGGAGAATCCCCATACTCCTCTTCAGAACAAAGGGATCCAGGGTCAATACCCCCCTGGTTCCATATTCAAAATCATTACGGCCATTGCCGGTCTCGAATCGGAGGTTATCACCCCGAACACACCGTTTACCTGCACAGGATTTTACCCTTACGGGAATCGGGAATTTAGGTGCTGGAAAGAAGGGGGACATGGCACCCTGAGCCTCCATCGAGCCATTGTCGAATCCTGTGATATCTATTTCTACCAGGTGGGGCTCAAGGTGGGAGTGGATCAACTTGCACATTATGCCCGCGAATTCGGTTTAGGCAGGCCGACAGGAATTCTCCTGCCCCATGAAAAACCAGGGATCGTCCCCACCACCTCTTGGAAAAAGAGACGCTTCGGGGTCCCATGGTATAGCGGAGAAACGCTCTCCCTTTCCGTCGGTCAGGGATATCTGAACACCACACCCCTTCAACTCGTTACACTCATTTCAGCCATCGCCAATGACGGGAAGTTTTTTCTCCCTCAAGTGGTGGAAAGAGTAGAAGATATTTACGGGAACAGGTTAAAAGAATATCCCCCCTTTGAAATGGGAAAGGTCCGCCTCTCCGAGAAGACTCTCCGTGTTATCCAGGAGGCGCTCATGGGGGCGGTCAATGAACCCCATGGGACAGGATGGGCCAGCGCTCTGAAAGAGGTTAAGGTTGCAGGGAAGACGGGTACGGCCCAGGTCGTCAGAATGCCAGAGAATTTCAAGAAGGGGGATATGGATCGGATGCCCCTTAAATTTAGGGATCATGCATGGTTCGTTGCCTATGCCCCTTTTGAAAATCCCCGGATTTCAATTGCCGTCCTTGTGGAACATGGAGGTTACGGAGGGGCGGCAGCCGCCCCCATTGCCAAGAAAGTGATTGAGAAGTATCTCAGCCTTGATTTTGAATCTCCCTCTATAATGGCGGGGAGATAGATGCCATAGCTCAATGTAAAATGCAAAATGTAAAATGAACAATGCAAAATGAAAGAGAAGATATAAAATCAGGCGCAATGATCTTTTTTACCCTTTTATTAAAGAGGGCTGTGGATTTGCACGATTCACGAGTCACGGACACGAGTCACGTTATTTATAAAAATGATTGACCGACGCCTCTTCATCCACTTCGATTGGACGCTGCTGGGAATTACCCTCCTCCTTTCCTCGATGGGTATCCTCAACCTCTACAGTAACACCTCGGGGATGGAGGTATCCGGCACTCCACTCTACCTCAAACAGATCGTCTGGCTGCTGATCGGTCTGGCAGTGATGATCGCCGTTGCTTTTATCGAATACCGTTTTTATTCGGACTTCGCTTATATCATTTATTTTGTTGCATTGTTCTTACTGTTAATCGTCATGGGTTATGGCATCATGACCTCGGGTGCTCAACGATGGGTTCGGATTGGTGCGATCTCCTTTCAACCTTCGGAGTTTGTCAAAATCTCTCTTATTTTGACGCTTGCAAAATTTTTTCATCGGCCTCCGTCTCGAGAGGGCTATTCATTGAAGAATCTCCCCATTCCCTTTCTCCTTCTCTTGGTGCCTTTGGTGCTGATCCTTAAACAACCTGACCTGGGGACGGCCGTTATCCTCTTCTTGATCTTCTTTTCCATCCTGCTTTTCGTTAAAATTCGCTGGTCATCTCTGCTCATCCTTATCCTAACAGGGGGATCCGTCCTCCCCCTCCTCTGGAGGTTTCTTAAGGAATACCAGAAGATGCGGATCATCACCTTCTTTAACCCGGACTTAGATCCCTTGGGTGTCGGCTATCACCTCATTCAATCAAAGATCGCTGTGGGATCGGGTGGAATCCTCGGAAAAGGCTTGATGAAGGGAACTCAATGCAAATTGGGCTTTCTGCCGGAACAGCAGACCGACTTCATCTTCTCAGCCCTGGGAGAAGAATGGGGCCTGATCGGATCTCTCATTGTCTTGGCAATCTATTTTATCCTGATTCTGTGGGGACTTCGCATCGCCGTCCACTCCAAGGATCGGTTTAGCGCGATCGTCTCCTTCGGTGTGGTGGCTATGCTCTTCTGGCATATCTTCATCAACATCGGAATGGTATTGGGTATGATGCCGGTGGTTGGGATTCCTCTTCCCCTGCTCAGTTATGGCGGGTCTTTTCTCGTCTCCACACTGATCGGAATTGGCCTCCTCCTCAATTTCAGTATGAGAAGATTTCTCTTCTAATTTAGTTCGGAGTAATTAGTTCGCCTGCCTGCCCTGCCTACCGCAGGCAGGGTGTTCGAAGTTTTTGTTTTTAGTCTCCGAACTCCCTGCCTGCGGCAGGCAGGTGAACTCCAAACTCATAACTTAATTAGAACGGGACATCATCATCCGGTCCGGGGGTCACTTCTTGGTCGATATCCATCTCCTTCCCGGAGGTGGATGTATCCGCGGGTGGACCAGGTGCTCCGAGCATCTGCATCTGTGTCGCAACAATTTCTGTGGTCCACTTCCGGTTTCCCTCCTTGTCTTCCCATGAACGAGTCCGGAGTCGGCCTTCGATGTAGACCTGTTTTCCCTTATTCAGATATTCCCCACATATCTCTGCCAGTCTGCCGAAAGACACAATCCGATGCCATTCCGTGACGGTGGTCTTCTCCCCCGATCGGTTGACGCGATTTTCAGTCGTTGCTATTCGAAAATTTGCCACGGTGGTGCCATTGCTTAGATACTTCACTTCTGGATCTGCGCCCAGATTACCGATAAGAATGACCTTGTTGACTCCAGCCATAAAGTCCTCCTCCTTTGTATGAACCTTTAGGGTTCACCCCCCTGTAATAAACAGGAATAAATGTTTTGCATATCTCAGATAGGTGTAAACCGATATGCCACCTTACCATTTCTCATACCTCTTTTCAAGGGAATTCATCATACCCAGAGGGCACCCACGAATGATGAAAATGATCACTGCGAACGAATTTCACGAATAAAACCTATTCGTGTCATTCGCTCTAATTCGTGCTATTCGTTTCTATTTTCTGAGGCATTACTGACGGCTCCTTCTCTTCGTTGACAAATTCCATCATTTTCGTATAATATTTTATATTTTCCAGTTTGGGACAGGAGTTTTTTTGTGAGATATCTTTACAAGTCAGAAAGCTATTCCATACCGCAACGACTCCTCTTCATCCCCCTGAGAGAGACCATCATCTTTCCTTATGTCGTAACCCCGCTCTTTTTTCAGTCTGATGAGGCGTTAACCCTGTTAAATAAGGTGATATTGGAAAATAGTCTCATCGGATGTGTGGGACAGCGTGACCCTTCTCTCAAAGCTCCCCAGCCCAAAGACCTCCTCTCCGTGGGAACGGTGTGCAAGATTCTTCAATTGGTCAAGTTGCCAAATAAGGGGATGAAGATCTTTGTGGAAGGGCTTTCAAGGGTCGTTCTCCAGAACATCACCGTAGAATCTCCTTATTTCAAGGCGGATGTCAAGGAGGTGAACGAACATCAGGAAAGGAGTATCCTTTCTGAGACCCTTGTCCAAAGCATCGGGACCCTTTTTAAGATTTCCCTCTCGATGGGGAAACCTCTTTCCGAGGAGATATTGAAAAGTCTCGACAAGATTGACCATCCAGGCCGGCTTGCTGACCTGATCGCCATCACCCTTCATATGGGGTTAAAAGATCAACAGGAGGTTTTTGAAACCATCGATCCTCTGGAACGATTGAAAAAGGTCTTTCTCCACTTCAACCGGGAGATCCAATCCTCCACCTTTAGGTCTAACGGATTGATCCCTCCCGGTAAGGAGACGGGGAAATTTCAGAGGGATCATTACCTCCGGCCACCCACGAGGGGCCACAGGGAAACGGCTGAGGAAGATCTTTATGTGGCCGAGATCCATGAACTCCGTGAAAAGGTTCAGGCCGCGGGGATGCCCCGGAAAGTGGAGGAGATCGCTTATAAAGAGATCAACCGGTTGGAACGGATGAATCCCATCTCCGCAGAATATACGGTCTCCAGAACCTATCTCGACTATCTCATTACCATGCCATGGAATAAAAAGACGACGGATAATCTCGACCTCGCCCGAGCTCAGGCTGTTCTCCATGAAGATCATTATGACCTCGAGAAGGTGAAAGATCGCATCTTAGAATTTTTGGCCGTCAAAAAATTGAAAGATCCCATGAAGGGTCCCATTCTCTGTTTTGTCGGCCCCCCCGGGGTAGGAAAGACATCTTTAGGACGCTCCATAGCCCGTGCTTTGGGAAGGAAATTTATACGTATCTCCTTAGGAGGGGTAAGGGATGAGGCGGAGATCCGGGGACATCGTCGAACCTATGTGGGAGCGCTTCCGGGCAGGATCATTCAGGAGATCAAAAGGATGGAGACCTCGAATCCGGTATTTATGCTCGATGAGGTGGATAAGATCGGTCAGGATGTTCGCGGAGACCCAGCAGCTGCTCTTCTGGAGGCTCTCGATCCTGAGCAAAATTTTTCATTCACGGACCATTACTTGGATGTTCCTTTCGATCTTTCTCATGTCCTGTTCATCACCACCGCAAACACCTTAGCCCCCATCCCTCCTGCCCTACTGGATCGGATGGAGGTCATCCATCTGTCAGGATACACAGAGGAGGAGAAGGAGAAGATCGCCTTTCAATTTCTCATCCCCCACCAGAAAGAGGAGAACGGGTTGAAAGACCACCCTCTCTCATTCACTCCGGGGGCTGTTTATAAGATCATTCGGGAATATACCCGGGAGGCAGGGGTTCGAAATTTAGAAAGAGAGATTGCTACCCTCTGTCGTAAAATCGCCAAAGAGGTGGCAATGGGAAATACCCCGAAGGAAACCATCGATGAAGCCGTGGTAGAGGAGTTGATAGGGGCACGAAAATTTTTCCGCGAGGTCGCTCAAGAGAAGGACCGCGTCGGTGTGGCGACAGGTCTGGCCTGGACAGAAAATGGTGGGGATATCATCTTTATCGAAACCTCTAAGATGAAAGGGGATAAGGGTCTTATTCTGACAGGTTCCCTTGGAGAGGTGATGAAGGAATCTGCGCAGGCTGCCCTTTCTTATATTCGAACCAATGCTCACTCCCTCCATATTCCAGAAGATTTCTATCAGGAATGCGATATTCATGTTCACATCCCGGCCGGAGCCACCCCTAAAGACGGACCTTCTGCAGGAATCACCATTGCCACGGCTGTTCTCTCTCTTTTAAAAGAGAAACCCGTTCCTCATGAGATAGCCATGACCGGAGAGTTGACATTGAGTGGCAGAGTGCTTCCGGTGGGAGGGATTAAGGAGAAGATTTTAGCTGCCCGGAGGGCAGGAGTAAAGACCGTGATCCTGCCCAAAAAGAACGAGGAGAATCTCGAAGACATTCCAGATTATGTCAAGAGAGAACTAAACCTGATCTTGGTCGACCACATCCAAGAGGTATTGGATCTGACGTTACCCTCGTAGAGATAAAGTTCGGAGTAACGAGTTGGGAGTTCGGAGATTTTCGTCTCGAAACCTTGACCTCCTAAAAACGAACTGAGGATTAATTGCTCCGAACTGGATACTCAGAACTTAATAATGGCATTCAAATCTGGCTTTATCTCCATCCTGGGAAGACCCAATGTTGGGAAATCGACTCTCTTTAACCGCATCTTGGGTGATAAAATTGCCATCGTGACAGAAAAACCCCAGACCACCCGAAACCGGATTCTCGGCATTAAAAATATCGAAGGAGGTCAGTTCATCTTCCTCGATACGCCGGGGATCCACGCGGGACGATCGGAATTGAACCAGCGAATGGTCCGGACGGCCGTTGCTTCTGGCCGGGATGCGGATGTCCTCCTTTTCATCATCGAGGCCTCCTCCCCTCTTTTGGAAAAGGACCGGCAGATGATCGAATCCCTCAAGGGGAGCAGTGGAATTCCCTTTCTGGTCATCAATAAAATCGATCTGGTGAGAAAAGAAACCCTCCTCCCTATCATCGACCAATACCAAAGGCTTCATCCCTTCCAGCAGATCCTTCCCATTTCAGCAGTCAACGGAGAAGGGGTGAATATCCTATTGGATGAAATCCTGAAATATCTTCCCGAATCCCCGCCCTATTATCCGGAAGACATGGTCACCGACCAGACAGAACGTTTTTGGGTTTCCGAGATCATTCGAGAAAAGGTCATCCAACAATCCTATCAAGAAATCCCCTATGCGGTCGCAGTCACCATCGAGGAGTTTAAAGAGCACCCTGAAAAGAATCTGGTCGTCATTAAGGGAACGATCCATGTCGAAAGGGATTCTCAAAAAAAGATCCTCATTGGAAAAGGAGGACAGAAATTGAAAAAGATCGGAGAGACAGCTCGAAAAGAAGTAGAAACTTTCTTAGGGACAAGGGTATTCTTAGTAGAATTATGGGTGAATGTGGAGAAAAATTGGACCCAGGATCCCCGAGCCTTAAATCGGTTGGGCTATTCTTCAACCCCGTTGTTGTAAAAATATGGATTCATTGTGAATAATGAATAGTCACAAATTGAGAGAGATATATAGCTATCCAATCCATTCAATCTATGTTAACTCAACTACGGGGTCAACGTTCATCCATCAATCTTGAAGGAATTCATCTGTGGGCGAAATGGAAAGTTTAGGAAAATACCTTAGAAGCGAACGGGAGTTCAGGAACATCTCCTTGAGAGAGGTTTCAAAAAACACGAGGGTGAGGGAGCATATCCTCAGGGCCATCGAAGAGGATCAATACGATTTGCTCCCTTCCGCCACTTATGTCAAGGGGTTTCTTTTAGCCTATGCCAAGTACATCGGGCTTGACCCCAATGATGTCATCCTTCGATATGAAAGTATTTTAAAAGAGGAGCCGGAACCCCGTCAGGAGGTCCCCCCGAAAAAAAAGGATTTTTGGAATACTAAACAGTTGTGGATCATAGGGGGAGTCGTCGTCGTCAGCCTCATCGCTTCCTATTTTCTCTACCCTTCTAAGCCACCCGTGGAAACCCCCTCCGTAAAACCCGGGGTCAAAGAAACTCCTCCTTCTCCTCCCTCCGCTTCGCCCACTGTCTCTGCTCCATCTCCAGCCCCCTCTCAAATTGCGCCAGAGGCAAAACCTTTCTCACTCCGGATGAAAGCCCTTGAGGAGACGTGGGTCAGCATTCGGGTGAATGGCCAACCGGAGAAAGAGATGACCTTTAAACCCGGTGAAAGTATTTCCACCCAGGCATCAGATCGTATCCATTTGGTTGTAGGGAATGCGGGTGGCCTCGACCTTATCTTCAATGGGAAGCTACTGGAGAGATTTGGAAAATCAGGAGAAGTCGTCACTCTGATCTTCACCCGCCAGGGAGTGGAGATGAAACGCCCCGAAAAACCAAACCCCCCCAAGAAGGGAAACATCAAATTTTAAATCCAAACAAGATGAATTTGTAAAAAGTTGTCATTCCCGCGTTCACCATTTGAATGGTTTAATGTAAACTCTCCCTCGGGGGACGGAGGGGGGGTGTGCGACAAATTTGTGGGTAAATTTTAGCCCGTGGCGCGATATTCCCAGAAGTCTTCCCAACGGCCACTAAGGATGCAGCATCTTAAGGCGATGATGCCGTTTGCTCCCTTGACCGTCCAG
>JBFMAE010000395.1:0-4427 GCA_040756085.1 Thermodesulfobacteriota bacterium
CCTCGCCTTGAAGGCGAGGGGTCCCGATAATATGTCGACTTCAAGTCGACTTCGGTTCTAATTCCCTCTTCTTCGTCATTCCTGCGGAAGCAGGAATCCAAGAGAGAATCTAGAAAAAGAACCCATTGGATACCCGCTTTCGCGGGTATGACAAAATGGTTGCATTCGTTTCCGTATTTGGCTCATATTCACTTTGTTCACATTTCGCCTATTTTCGCTTCGCTTGAAGGCGAGGGGTTTCCACTAACACCGATGGTGACATTAAATGTCACTTTGAACTCGCTTCAAGGCAAGGTTAAGAATAACAGGATACAACTCAAAGGGTTTTTCTTTGAACATAGCGAAGATGAACATACATGCTTCATTAGGAGTGGAGTTTCACTTAATGCTCATAAAAAATTTTAAATATTAACTTGTTGAAATATTTAATAAAATTTAATTTAATTACCATATAACGTAAACTGGTATATTTTTTTCTTGACAAAAAAATATAGTTTTGCTAATTAGGTTTAAAAAGTGGGGTGGTTTATTCTCATCTGATTAATTCATTCCTTATTTTTGTCAAATAAAATTTAGACGGCTGAGACAGGGGGTGGGTCTTCAACAATTTACCCAATCAAATCCAACTGAGCGTGGAGGACATTCATCTTTCTGCTGGCGGATTACAAGGTTATCAAGGGGGGATGATTGCTCTTCCCTTTCCCATATCCCACTAAAATTTGAAAAATTAAATCATTGAAATATTGAAAGAAATTTATTTATTTCACCACGTTACTTAAGTTGGATTTTTCCTTGACAAGAAAATATAAAATTCAATGTAGTAACACAGTAATAAATTAAAGGTGGGAGGGTCGCCTTTTATGCCAGTAATAACTCGTAAGGAATTTTTAACTGAGGTAATGAAGATGGCAGAGCTTGAATCTCTCAGACAGGCGGATATGGCTACAAGGGCCGTAGTGGCCCTTTTAAAGAGAGAAGTGGGGATTGAAATAGCCGATGCCATTGCCAATGTCCTATCACCTGATCTCAGGGAAGGATGGGAGAGCGTGAAGGTTGCTCCTTCGGAAATAATAAAAGTAATAAAGTAGTATCTTATTTGGAACCAGCTTCTCCTTTCAAAAGAATAACTTGTTGAAGGATTTTTAGGAATGTTATTATACTAATGTATCTATGGGGAGTAAATATCCTCCCCCATACAAGATTCTAAAAGGAGATTATAAAAATGGCCGTCACCAATGAAGTTCAACTCAAAGTCAACGACATTCATATGGCTTTTGGAGGTGTCCAGGCCCTGATGGGTGTCAGTTTTGAGGTCAAAAAGGGAGAAATCTTTTCGATCATCGGTCCCAATGGTGCCGGAAAAACGGTCCTCCTTAACTGCATTAATGGTCTCTACCATCCCCAAAAAGGGCAAATCCATTTTGAAGGGAAGGAGATCACCAGATTAAAACCCTATCAGAGAGCAAAGAGGGGAATCTCCCGGACATTCCAGAAGATTGAACTTTTTAAGGGAACAACCGTTCTTGATAATATCCGGCTCGGTCGTCATATTCATCTCAAAACAGGACTGATCAGTGGTTCCATTTACTTTGGAAAGACGGCCCGTGAGGAGATCGAACACCGGGATTTCATTGAAAAGGAGATTATTGACCTCCTCGAGATCGAACATATACGGGATAAGATTGTGGGGATGCTTCCTTACGGGCTTCAAAAACGAGTCGAATTGGCAAGGGCTTTGGCTCTTAATCCTAAGATCATTCTGTTGGATGAACCTTTAGCCGGTCTCAATTTGGAAGAAGTCGAGGATATGGCGCGATTCATTTTAGATATCAATGAAGAAGAAAGATGGCAGACCACCTGTGTCTTGGTTGAACACGATATGGGAGTGGTAATGGATATTTCACACCGGGTCATGGCTCTCAACTTTGGCGAGATGATCGCAGAAGGAACCCCTCCTGAGGTTCAGAAAAATCCCAGTGTGATCAAAGCATATCTTGGTGAGGCGGAGGAACTCTATGTCACACGTCGGTAGCTGGAAAGAAATTGAGATAACAAAAGATTTGACCATTCCAAAACTTTTTTTACAATCCGCTAAAAAATATTGGGACAAAAAGGTGGCCATGCGGGAGAAAGAATTTGGAATCTGGATCCCCATCACCTGGAAACAATATTATGAAAATGTGAAACGGATTGCTTTAGGAATGGTCTCCCTGGGTTTAGAGAGAGGGGATAAGGTGGCCATGATTGGAGACAACCGACCCGAAGCCCTTTGGGCAGAGATGGCCGCCATGTGTGTCGGTGGTGTGGGGGTTTGGCTTTTTCAGGATTCTCTGATTGACGAGGTACAATACATCATCGACCATGCCGATGCCAAGTTGATGGTGGGTGAGGGCCAGGAGGAAGTTGATAAATGCCTCATGATTAAAGATAAATGCCCAAAGATGAAGAAGATGATCTGGGACGATCCAAAAGGGATGAGGGATTACGACGATCCCATTCTCATCAGCATCAAAGACGTAATGAAGATCGGAGAAGAAGTAGATAAGAAAGAGCCAGGCCTCTTTGAGGATATGATTATGAAAGGGAAAGGAGACGACATCTGTCTCCTCTTTTATACCTCTGGAACTAGCGCCCTTCCTAAAGGGGCCCTCCTCACCCATTACAATATGTTAACGATGGGCCTCAATCTGATGCGGGTCGACCCCTATATTGAAACCGACGATTTTGTCTCCTATCTGCCTTTTGCCTGGATCGGAGAACAGATGATGTCGATCTCCTGTGGAATTCAGGCCGGGTTTACACTCAATTTTCCGGAAGAACCTGAAACCGCTCAGGAGAATATCCGTGAAATCGGCCCCCATGTGATGTTTGCTCCTCCCCGAGTTTATGAACAGATGGTCAGAAATGTCCAAGTCAAATATCTGGATGCCTCCTGGTCAAAAAGAAAAGCCTATGAATTGGCAATGAAGATTGGTTATTATGTGGCCGAATTGAAATTTACGAAAAAGCCTGTCCCTTTTTACTGGAAAGCACTCAATTATCTCGCCTACCTGGGTGTCCATAAAAAATTAAAAGACCATTTAGGCCTCTCGAGGATCAGGGACACCTATACCGGAGGGGCGGCAATGGGTCCGGACCATTTCCGCTTCTTTCATGCTATCGGAGTGAATTTGAAACAGATTTATGGCCAGACAGAGATTGCTGGAATTTCAGTGCTTCATCGTGATGGAGACATCAAATTCGACACGGTAGGCATCCCTATCCCTGAGACCGAGGTGAAAATCACGCCCGAAGGGGAGATCATCTCAAAAAGCCCCTCTGTTTTTCAGGGATATCATAAGATGCCGGAGGAGACAGCAAAGACCTTACGAGATGGGTGGCTCCATTCCGGCGATACTGGTTTCATCGATACCGAAGGCCATTTGGTCGTATTTGATCGAACTAAGGATGTGATGACATTGAGCGATGGAACAAAATTTGCTCCGCAGTATCTGGAGACCCGGCTGAAATTCAGTCCTTATATTAGGGATGTTTGGGCGATCGGTGACAACAGACCCTATGTCACCGGTGTTATCTGTATTGATTATAACGTAGTGGGGAAATGGGCAGAGGACCGAAATATTGCCTACACCAGTTATCCAGAACTTTCTCAGATGACTGAGGTGTATGAACTGGTAAAAAAAGAGATTGTCAAAATGAACAAAGATTTACCACCTGTAGCAAAAATTAAGAAGTTTATTAACCTCTATAAGGAATTTGATGCGGATGATGATGAATTGACCCGGACCAGAAAATTACGAAGGGCCTTTGTTGAAGATCGATATAAAGATATTGTCAGTGGCCTTTATTCGGATACTGATAATGTCCATATGGATACAACCATCACCTACGAGGATGGAAGGGTGGTTCATATTAAAACGGATCTTAAAGTGATGGAAGTACCACAGTAAAATTAAAGGGTCCCAGGGGTCAAGGGGTCAAGTGAAAATCATTTTAAAAACTTGAACCCTTGGATCCAAGAACCCTTGAATCCATTAGGTAGGAGGCTTTCATGGAACTTTTTCTACAACTTTTTATTACCGGAATATTAGTTGGAAGCATCTATGCTCTGGTGGCCTTAGGGTGGACGCTGATTTACAAATGCTCTGGTGTCCTCAACCTCGCCATGGGTGAATTGACATTGATTGGAGCCTATGTCTGTCTCACCTTTTACCACTGGGGAATCCCATTCATCTTAGCACTCCTCTTCACCTTAGTGATTGGATTCGCGTTGGGCATTCTAACAGAAATTCTCTTCCTGAGACCGATGGTAGGAGAACCGGTACTGAGTGTCATTATGGTAACCGTGGGACTTTCCTTCTTTTTTAAAGGACTCGTTGAATTAGTCTGGGGGACAGATACGGTCGTGTTTTAACCTACGGTTTTTT
>JBFMAE010000396.1:0-9688 GCA_040756085.1 Thermodesulfobacteriota bacterium
TCCTGGCGATTAAACAATACATTGAAGCTCATAATCAAAACCCTAAAGTATTTGTTTGGACAGCTTCGGTTGAAAGCATTATGAAAAAGATTTCAAATGTCAAGAACTGTTAGCGCCACTACACTATGATCATGGCGCTCGCATTCGCCTGTAAACCCCTCGCCACAATCAAACGGATAGGCGGTCTGGCTTGATCAACAGACCCGACTGCAAGCAAAGCGTCTTCCAGCAAAGTCCCGCGCCGATTCAGGAACAAAGCCCTGAAATGCTCTTCAGGAAGTCCCTGTAATCGTGATTGCAGGTATTCCGCCGCCTTAGCTGTGTTTTTTAGCGAGACCCGTTCTCGCATATCCGGAAGTGATATACGCCGGGCAATCTCCATGGCGGCAGCCAACTGCGCCGCCTTCGCACCCTTCAAGCCTTTAACTTCCTGAAGTGCCGAAAGCGGAACCCCAGCCACTGCCCGAAGCGAACCAAATTTCTTGAGGATTTGCCGTGCCAGTTCAACAGCATTCGTACCTTCAACACCTACACGCAGAAGGATCGCAACAAGTTCAGCGTCTGTCAAAGATTGTGCCCCTTGGCGCAACAACCGTTCCCGTGGGCGTTCACACTCTGGCCAAGCAACAATGCCCTTTGACTTATTTTTTTCTAATGAAGACATTTCAACTTGCCCGATTACATTTTTCACCCCAGCGCGGGTTATGAAAATGTGCAAAGGTCGGTTCTTGGTTCCTATCTTCTCCCCAGTTTGAATCCAGGTCGCTACAGACATACCAACGTGTTAATAATCACCCGTGCATAATTTAGCACACCCGCCGTGGTTGTCCGTGAATTCATTTACGTTTGTTTCAATCACCCCCGGAAGTTGATCTATTTATACCAAAAAATTAATTTTATAGCAATTTCCAGATGGTTCTACCTCACGGGAGAATCAGAAAGCAGAAGGGAGGAGGCAGTAAACAGTAGACGAAAAGCAAAAGAAAGAGAACAGAAGGGAAAAGTCATCGACATTCCCTTTTGATGAAAGAATCACCACCATGGGGAAAACAAATTGGGTCAAGGATAACAGGTTTAGGTACAAACCGGAACGGCCACTTTGGCTGCTTTGGGACCACAAGGACAGGAAAGACAAAGATCATCGAGAATATCGTTGAGCAGGACATCTTAAAGGGGTTAAATGTTGTGGTAATCGATCCAAAGGGAGATGTTGAACTCTTCAGCCGCGTGGTTCAGGCATCTGCTGAGGCAGGGAGGCTTGAAGAGGTTATGTTTCTTTCACCCATCTATACGGAGTACTCCATCATGCTTGATCCCCTTGCCTACTACTACATGGAAGATGAACTGGTTGACCACGTGATCTCGGGAATAAAGGCCAGAGAGGACTACTTCATTGCCATTGCTTATGAGGTTACACAGGCTGTGATCGCAGGACTTGCTCTCCAGGCAAAAAGGAATGGTGGGAGGCTTAACATCAACTTCTATGATGTAAAGGAACGAAGTGACTGGCATAACCTCAGGAAGTTCAAGGATTCTCTCCACGGCCTTTCTGGAAGCGAGGAGGTTATCACCAGCATTGAACAGATCCTCAACTCCCCGCCTGACTTCTTCTCAAAGGTCTCCTCTTCTCTGAGGACAACCCTCTCTGCCCTCACCTCGGGATCGACAGGAAGAATCATAGGGAAAAGCCTTGTCAATGAATTCGTAAGGCGTTTTGAAGAAGAAAGAGGCGTTATCCTCTTCTGTAACACTGGCTCCATGCTCGCAAGAAGAACAGCCCATATCATCGGAAGGGTTCTTATCTCCATGATTCAGTCGATGCTTGGGAGGTTTATCGATGAGGGACATAACATGCTCTACAAGGGAATTGAAGAGCTTTTTAATAAAGGGGGAGCTGCAAATGTATACGTTCACTTCTATACCCAATCGATTGCCCAGATAGAGGAAGAGGTGGGAAGTGAGGCAGCAAGAAGCATCATCGATAACATCAATACCTGGGTCTATATGCTTGTCAATCATCCGGAGACAGCCCGATTTATTGAATTATCCTCTCCAAAAGTTAAGAAATTTCAGCCCATCCTCTCCTTTGGAGGGGGAATCACGGTGAGGGAGATGGAGGAAAACCGGATCCTTGCCCAGAACGTCCTCCGTCTTCCAAAGAGACACTTCTACATGAGAAGCTATGGTAAGATCTACCGGGGAATAACCCAGGAGGTTGAGCCTTCCTACGTCAGAGTGGAGTTTCCACACCTTTCACAGTCTCCTGATAATAATTCGAAAAGGTCATAGTTTCCTTCCCGATCTCAATGCCACACGTTTCAAGGGAGGGATGAGGTTTACCCCGTTAGAAAACCCCGCACCTTACTGAAGGTGGGATCAAAGCCAATGCCCCTTCTAACGGGGTTTACGCCCATCTCTCTTCCTTCTCAATCTCTGCCCTTGTCTTTCTGGAACTGATGAGGATACTAAAAACGGGAATGGCGATCATAAGAAAGGTTGTAAAGATGATGAAGTATGAGGAGGTGAGAAAGACAGGTTTAAACTCCGTAAGAAATCTATAGACTTTTTCGAGGGTTTCATATTTAATGAAGCGCCTGAATTTGAGGAGGTTTCTTGCGAGAAAATCATGTGACAGGAGGTAGAAGTAGATCGTATGAAAGAGAATGAAGATGATAATCATCTTAAGCAGGGCACCCGAGATAAATCCTGCAAGAAGGTTTTTTATGGCAGAGCGCGAGATGGAACCTATGTAGTATTTACCTGCAAATGCAATAAATACCGCATGGGCTATGGAAAAGCTTACTGAAAGGACAAGTGCAAACACCCTGTCAAAGAGGGAGGGTTCATAAGAGCCAAAGATTGGGATATATCTTTCGATCACACCAAAGGCAAAGGGTAAAAGAAGTCCACTGACAATTCCACTAATAAAGGCTGCCCTGAAACCGACCTCAAAGAAGCCAAGCTTTCCTCCTATGGTGAAGAAGTCATCAGGGATCGGGCTTCCGGAGCGCTCAACGACGTAGTATTGTTGAATCTCCGATAGGGCATCGACAAGCCCCTTGGGTTTACCAGGAGGGGGAGTCGTTCCAAGAAAGATATCTCCTCTCGATTTTTCGCTCATCTTAACCCCACCACCAGAAGAAGGCCTTCATAAGCCCACCAAAGTAGGAGATAAAAACAGCCACTATAAAGAAGAGTGCCCCGAGAGCAGGACGTCTCCTGTAAACTCCAAACCAGAAGGAAAAAATGATGGAGAGCGAGGCGATGAGCCTTGCCCAGAAACCCGAAAGAAGGCTCAAAAAGAGGTAGTGCCAGAAGGAGAGATACTCACCCTGGGAGAAATGCTTTAAGGGATTGAAGAATTCAAGAAAGTCCATGAAGCTGTCCCGATCTATTATTACTTTCTAGCAGGAACCACTCTCTGGATGGTCTCAAGATATCCTTCCTTGCGCCTTTCTATCTCGTGAGGGAGAACCCCAAAGGCATCTATCTTAAGGGGAATTAAAAACATCCTTTTACGAAACCTTTCAGATTGAATCTCATAGCTTCTTCCCCACTTCGTCTCTCCCAGATCAGCAGAAAGCATACGGGCCTCTCTCAGGCTCTCAACCACCTTCTTTATCGCCTCCTGCTTATTAGAAACCTTTAAAAGGATCATATCGATTACCTTCTTTTCGGTGGCAAGCCTCTTTGCACACTCATAAAGGAAGTCAGGTTGAATGTAGACAAGGGAACTATAAGAAAAGGCATTCCACTTATTTCCTGTCTTTATCAGATTTATCTCTGGAAGTAGAATCTCTAGAAACCGCTTCATATCAAACCATTCGTTCCACTCCACCACCTTAAGTTCCTTGCTCAAGGCGGCTACTTCCATCTCCCTTGCCCTTGAATCGGCCTTCATGAGAAGAAGTGTAAAGGGGTTTCTTGTCGGTCCGGGTTTCTTGTCGGTCCGTGATGCTCCCTTATGGTCTCAAGGGCAATCTGAAGCCATAGGGGTTCCCTTTCAGAAAAAATCTCCCCAAGCTTCTGTGCACTTATAATGGGATGATCCGCCTTTGCATATAGACCACTCTCACGAAGAGCGGGAGCCTTTCCAATATCATGGCCGAGGGAGACGACAAGGGCCCTTGGAATGAGATTTTCGTAGTCCTTATAGGTCTCCTTTATCAGCCTCAGCATAATCCTTGCCACATTCAAGCTATGTTCCCTCAGGGTGACCTTTTGAAGAATCCCACTCATGCTGTAAAGCTCATCAGCCTCACTATCACTTTTTACGATGACAATCGAAGGGGAGCTTCCGTAACGATCAAGAAACTGAAGAAGGCTTATGAATCCATCCCTGGCCCCCTGGGATTCGAAGAGTAAGCGGTAAGGCTCAAATAATTCTCGAACCACCTCCTGGGAGAAGAAACTCATCTGAGCAGGCTCGGGATGAGTTTCTTCGGTACGAGTCCCCGCCTCCCGCTCGGGCAGGGATTCTGACTTCTGAGTTCCTTCAATCTTGGGGACCTCCTGAGGCGCAAAACTCTGATTGTATCGGAGCCATATTGGGGCAAGCTCTGCGATGCCTACCCTTATCTCTTTTCGTTTTTTCTCATTCTCTGAAGGAAATAGGATTGATTTCAGGAAACCGGCCACCTGATCTCCTCCCTAAGCATTGAATTTAGTTTTCTCATAACAACACCTTTCTGATTCTCGGAAAGGTCCTCGACCGACCTCTTCCCCAAAATCTCCTTTCCCTCTCTGTCCCTGAAGGTGGTAAGCCTCAGAAGAAGTTCTTCTTCTGGTTCACCCATCTTTTTTGAGACCTTCGAAAGAAGGTAGGAGAGCCTTCCATCAAAGGTTTCTGAGATGGAAAGCTCCAGTGCCTCCCTGCTCATAAGATCAAATAGCCTCCCCACGAGAAACCGATTCCTCTTTGTCCGGAGAAGAACGTTTGTCCCCTCTCTCTGAATGTTAATGGAGCGAATCTTTGCCTCAAAGGAGAGATCATCAAGACTTACCCTTCTCTTTTCATCGCGGGCCTCACTTGCAAGCCCTTCAGAATTCTCACAGAGAAGCCTTATGGATATGGCATTGTGAAGAACAGAATAACTTACTATCTTTACCTTTACCTTCATAATGATCTCTCCTGATACGAAACCTCCCTGCCTGCGGCGGGCAGGAAGCAAGCCCCCCTCTGTTCATTTTTCCCTCCTCTTTTTATGGAGCACAGAAAATGTGCTCCATTTATCCCCATGGATCCGCAACCTTTAAGAGCCTCATCTCATCGATTGAAACCTCAATGGGCAAGACCCTGCCAAATAGATTCAAATCAACAACTGCCCTGCTATCTACCCCTGGCCTCGCTCCGCAAAGCGGGGAAGGCATCCTCCTCACAATCCCTTTAAAATTCTGATAAACCCCTGAAGTCACTTCAACCAGACTGCCAGCTTTTATTCCCCCGACTTTATCCGCCTTCTCCCGGGGGTGAAGGAGTCTCTCTGCTTCCTCATCTGTCACTTCCATTATCCCCTGAAGGTAGGTTTCAAACTTGAGCATAAGTTCCGGTGATGGCCTACTACTACAAGCCAGAAATCCCTTCTCAGAAGTCAATCTAACTTCAAGACCGTACTTCCTAAGAATCGAGCTTATAAGATTCTCCTTACCTTTGGTGATCCTCAGAAGATACATACTCCCTCCCTTAATCTTTAGTCCTGCTTAAGCCAGGTGTGATGGTTTTTGATCTGAGCCATTCTTCAAAATCCTCCACCCGAAACCTTATCCCCCTGATAGAAAATCGGATGTAAGGGATCCTCCTCCGGGCAACAAGCCTGTAGACTTCCTGCTTGGAAATCCTGAGTATCCCTGCAACCTGCTTGACCGTCAAAAGCTCTTCCAAAGACCAAAACCTCCTCGTTTAGAATCTACTTTATTCTAAATTGGTATTACTTCTTTAAGAATGATCAACAACCTCCCTGCCTGCCGGCAGGCAGGTGAAGTAATACTCTGATAAATTAACTTCTTCTTCACAAAGACAGACGGGAGGATGAAGGTATGGGAGAGATCGTAGACCGAATTACAAACCATCCGAATGCAAAGGTGCTCATTTTTGAGATTCTTAATGAGAAAACCCCCTTTCTTTACGAGATTCTCTCTGGTCTGAATATGTGGGGAAGCCCGGAGAAAACGAAAAAGGACCTTAAACGAATACTTGAGGGCTACCTCCGGATACAGAACAGATTGGGATATGAATATCGGGCATCGAGAAAATCCTATAAAGAGTTCCTGACGGATGAAGAGACCGTCCGCTCCGCAATGGGTTACCTTTTTAGAACCCTTTTGGAGAAGAATGGAACCTCTCTTCAAGTTTGCCTCATCGCCATCTGGATAGCCCTGGAGAGAAAGGAAGAGGAATTTAAGAGGTTCTTCGAGGAGTGTCGTAAGGAAGAATCCTTTGCCCTTGGGGAAACGCTCATGGCCTTCTGGATTTATAGTGGATTCGATGTTGAGGAAAATCGCGAAAGCATTCGCCCCGGGATGTGAAAGATAATGAGAACAGCAAAGAGACTCATCCTTTTTCTGATCATCCCACTGTTCTTTCTAACTGACTACGCTAAAGCTTCGTCGGCTAAGCCCGGAGGTTCAATGGGAGAGGGGCTTTCCGAACTAAGTCGGGAGATGAAAAAGATCGATCTTTATCTCTTCCATTCAGAAGAGTGCGGGTCTTGCCAAAACATCATACCAGGTCTTACCGAAAGGCTTGAGGCAATGTACCCTTCCTTGAAGGTCATACTTCTTGATCTAAAAGAACCCGAAAATTATGAAGCCCTTTGCAACTTTGAGAGAAGGCTTGGCCGAAGAGGTGAGGAGCTTCCCTTTGCCGTCATTGGGAACCACCTTCTCACGGGAGAAAGGGAGATAACACAGAGATTAGACCCCATCATTCTCGAATACCTCTTAAAAGAACCTACCAGGCCCATTCCTGAATCAAAGGGTTATGAAAATCCTTCCCAGGGAGAAGTCTCTGCTCGTAGAGTCGAGTCTTCGACTGAACTCATCTACTTTCACCAGAGCGGGTGTGCAAAATGTGGTCGAACAGATGTCCTTCTTGATTACCTTAAGAGAAAATATCAGAAACTCTCTATAAAAAAGATTGACCTTTCAACACCTGAAGGAAAACGCATGGGGGAAGCAATATCGGAGAGAATTAATCTCCCTGACCGGGAGCGCCTCACCGCACCCTCCATATTGATCGGAGAGAAGTTCCTTTCGGCAAAGGAGATATCAGAAGAAAGAATTGAGGAGATCCTTCTCGGCTTAAAGAGAAACCCCTCACCCATCGTTATTCAACCAGAGGAGATGATGAAGGCAGAAAATTCCATCATCGAGAGATTCAAATCTCTTGGACCAATCCCAGTAGCCTTTGGGGGCCTGATCGACGGCATAAACCCCTGTGCCTTTGCAACTCTCATATTTCTTGTCTCATACCTCACGCTCACAGGGAGGAAAAGAGAAGAGGTCCTCAAAGTGGGACTTGTCTTCACAGGTTCGGTCTTCATGACCTACCTCCTTATCGGTCTTGGAATCATCTCCTTCGTTCAGCACTTCTCTTTCACTCCGGTCCTTTCAAGAGGAATCTACCTTCTGGCCTCAGTCTTTGCTCTCGCAATGGGAGGCCTAAGCTTCTACGACTTTCTCATGTGGGAAAGGGGAAAAGAAAAGGAGATGAAGCTTCAGCTTCCACGGTCTCTTAAAAGGCGTATCCACAAAACAGTAAGAGGGGTAGACGTATCAAAATACCAACTGCCTGGAGCAGTGTTTCTGGGCCTTATTGTCTCACTGTTCGAATTCACCTGCACAGGCCAGGTCTACCTTCCAACCATAATCTTTGTGATGAGCCTATCAGAACTCCGGAAAAATGGTTTCTTCTATCTTCTCCTCTATAACTTTGCATTCATCATCCCCTTGCTTTCGGTCTTTGGCCTCTTTTACCTGGGCGTAACCCAGAGAAGGTTTGGTCTATTTTTACAAAAAAGAGGGGCTCTTATTAAGCTCCTCACCTCGATATTCTTCTTCCTTCTTGGAGCAGTGATGCTCGCCACTATCTTTTAAACCTGCCTGCGTCAACCAGGATAGACAGAAGCGTATCAAGAGTTGCCTGACTAAGGAAGCCATCTCATTTGGGTATGAGAGGGAAACCCTTTGACACGAAGTGATGAACGAAAGTGAATCAAAGTAATACGGTAATGAAGATTTCAAAACATGGGGAAATCAGTGGGCGAGGGAGTTTTCAAGAGATACAGGACCGTTAACGGTCATAGAATACTGAGCGGATGCCTTTACTGTCAGGGAGCCCTCTTTGGGGGGTATAAACCCCTGGGTCCTGATGGAATGGAGGTCTATAAATGTTTCCACTGCGGAAGAATGTATTTGAATAAAAATGGTTATCTCAGACTCTGGCCTTACAAGGAATATGAACATTTATCTTTTCTGAGGGCAATTAGATCTTGATAGGGTCAAGGTCTAAAAAAGTAATACTCTTATAAAAATACCTGCCTGCCTGTCGGCAGACAGGAAAGAAGGGCTATTACCAAACTCATTTGGGGAGAAAAATATGATTATTACAACTACCCATGCTGTCGAAGGGAAAAAGATTACCCAGTACCTGGGACTTGTCAGCGGCTCCTCAATCATAGGAACAAGCTTTGTAAGGGACATCTTTGCAAAAGTTGCAGATTTTGCCGGAGGAAGGGTCTCCACCTATGAGTCTGAACTCAAAAAGGCCCGCTCATCGGCAATCAACGAAATGAGAGGAGAGGCAGCCAAGCTCGGCGCAAATGCAATAGTAGGGATTGATCTCGATTTCGAAGCACTGGGAGAGAAAGGAAGCATCCTCATGGTCAGTGCAACAGGAACAGCGGTCGTTATCAGTTGAGGATGAAAAGTTTCTAAGAGGATTAAAAAGGTTCTCAATTAGACTGAATAAGCATGAAGCTCTTAGGAAAAAAGTAATACTAATGTGAAAAGTTTTAACCCAATCTTAACAGACGGTTGAATGGGCTTTCTTTTGAATTCAGGAGAAAGCCTCTTAATAAAATCCAAAACGAAAGGAGGTGAATCTTGATGAAGAAGCTTTTTGTACTTCTGGTGATTGGGTTATTCGTCTTTGCCGCTGGCCACGCCATGGCAGGTAATACCGCTCAGCAGACGGTCAGTTTTCAAATCACTGCAATCAACGAGATCGCTGTTAGCGGCAACCCCGGACAGTTGGTGGTAAATGCATCGAGTGCCGGTGAGGATCCTGATCCGGCAACTGATAACACTACCTCGTACAGTGTTACGACCAACGGAGACCTGAAAAAGGTAGTGGGTAAGATCGATTCTGCCATGCCGAGCAACACCAAGCTCGAAGTCGAACTTGCTGCCCCAACCGGGGGATCAAGCGCTGGTTATGTGGAGCTCGGAGAGTTGGATCAGAACCTGGTTACAGGGATTTCGAAACTTTCCGAATCTGGAAAGACGATAACCTACAAATTCTCTGCTCAAGCCGAGGCTGGCACTCTTAGTGGTCAGAGGACAGTAACCTTCACACTGACAGACGGTTAATCCAATGAGCTTGCCGGGGTGGTATCTTATCATCCCGGCCTCTTTTTGATTCTAAAAAGTAATATCAAATATTATGAAAAATAATATCATGATACTAATT
>JBFMAE010000397.1:0-3096 GCA_040756085.1 Thermodesulfobacteriota bacterium
GTTCACCTTTGACCGATTGGATATGCTGTCTTCCATGAACCCTCTCCAGATCCCTCTCTGATGCAGGCTCCGGTTCAACAAACTCAAATTCTTTCTCCAATGCTTTGACAATTGCCTCCATCCTTCCCGGAGCCGCTGCTGGATCATGGGTATAGACTTCATAGAATCGTGAATGAAAGATAACCTTCATTTATTTTCCTCCTTCAACCTGGTCATTCTTGAACCTTGTACTGAACTTGATTCAGTATTGATTCAGAATCTCTGGACACGAAACTTATTAATACTATCATACTCTCCCCGTTGTTGACAATATTTTCAGATTGCTATACAATATATACAAAATATACATTGTTGGAGGTGACCGGATGGCAACACAGATGATTATTAGGATAGACCCCGATGTTAAGGACAGGTTTAATAAACTTGCCAGGGTGGAAGGTAAGACAACAAGCCAGATGGTGAGGGAGCTGATAGAAGACTACATAAAAGAGAGGGATATTGGTACCTATGTTGACGACCTCTGGAGCAGAATCGGAGGGAAATTAAGATCCAAAGGGGTAAAACAAAGAGACATCAGTAGGGCAATTAAAGAGGCAAGGAAAAGTCGAGGATGAAGGTCGTTATCGATACCAATATCTTTGTCTCGTCCTTTTTCGGAGGCAACCCCCGGAGGATCATAGACCTCTGGAAAAAAGGGAAAATAAACCTTTGTCTATCTAAGGATATTCTTGATGAATATACAGACGTGTTACAGAGGATTGGATTAGGGGACGAAGGAGAGATTGGGGAACTTCTCTCTCTTTTTGCTAAAGGTTTCAATATCGTTTTTACCACAAGGACGCCAAAGATAAGGGCGGTTAAAGATGACCCTGATGATGATAAATTTATAGAGTGTGCGGTGGCATTAAAAGCAGAAGCCATCGTCACTGGGGATAAAGCATTAAAAACGATGGGTGAATATATGGGGATTAAGATATTAACCCCTCAACAGTTTTTAGAAAAATATAAAATTCGATAAACTTCCAGATAGATCGACCGTTCAAAGAGGGTCAGTAATGTCAAATCAGAACGAAAAGACTTATCAAGAAAGATTTTCTGTGAGGCGACTGAACCGCATTCTTGCCATGCTCCTTTTCATGATGAAAGATCTCACGGATGAAGGAAGGGATTTTCCCATTCGTTGGAACATCATGCATATGTATTCCAGCGCTCAGCTGGCAAAGCTCTTGGCCCTTCATCGAGGAATGGAACCGGAATTGGCAGGGATTGCGGCAGCCTTACATGACCTTGGTGTGGTCATGACCAAAAAACACGAGGGGCATGATCAAGTGACTGGAAAATATGTCTGTGATTTTTTAGAGAGATACAATCTGGAATCGGGAGAAAAACTGGGGCCAGTGACCCAGAAAGAAACGGAGGCAATCCTTCGTGCCATTCTTCAGCACAGTGAAAAAGAGGTCTATTCTAACGATCCCCTCGTTGAAATGTTAAAGGATGTGGATTCCTTAGATGGATATCTCCATGGGATTCAGACCGAGGGGGAGCGCCTCCAGAGATGTAAAAGGGTGATGAAAGAACTTGGAATAGATTTTTAAATATTGAAGGCGAGGTTGAAGATTGATGAAGATTGAAAGTCCACCGATCATCTGGCATGGGAAGGTATTTGATTTCAACTGTAAAGAGATAGTCTTGCCAAATGGGAAGACCACACAAATCGGATTTATTCACCATCCAGGATCATCAGCGGTGATCCCCATTTTTGAAAATGGGTCAATTGTATTGATCCATCAGTACCGACCTCCAGTAGAAGGTAATATCTGGGAGATCCCATCGGGGTGCATGCTTCCTGAAGAAGAGCCTTTAGACTGTGCCAGGAGGGAGCTCCAGGAGGAGTGTGGATTGATTGGGAGCCAATTCGAGAAGATCGGGGAGATCCTCGTCGCCCCATGGTATAGTGATGAGAGGGTTCATCTCTTTTTAGCTACTTGCCTCACTTCATGCGAAAAAAAATTGGACGAGGATGAGATCCTTACTACCCATATCTTTACTTTCAATGAGGTTATGGCCATGATCGAAAGAGGTGAGATTCAGGATGCCGCCACCATCATAGGGCTGAAGATGGCTTTTTCGGCATGGAAGAAAAGAACCTCTTAATGGGACCCCAACCTCCTTTCCTCAAAGGAGAGTCCCTTTTTGATCATCCCTAAACCTGCTTCTTCCCTTCTTTCTACTGTCCTCTGATGGAAAACCTCATTTCATAACAAAAAGTTATTGAAAATATGAAAATTATTAGATTGACTTATATCAAACAAAATTTATAAATTTTAAATAACATTCTTAATTCAAAATCGAGAAAGGAGAAAGAAGAGATGGCAGATCAATGGGGAGATCAATATGATCAAACAGGAAGGGAACCATTTCATTGGCAAACCGCGATCTCTTACAAGACCGCTGATAAGATCGTCCTTCAGGGATACGATACGACTGAATTAGCAGAGGCAGGGTGGAGTTTCGCAGCTGTCGTTTTTTTGCTATTTCAAGGCAGGCTTCCAAAGAAGAATGAAGAGAAGATGCTTAACTTCTTTATGGTGGAGTTTATGGAACATGCTATGTCTCCGTCCACCCTTACTGCAAGATGTTGCGCCTCGGGAAGGCCTGCGCTCAATGCAGCCATCGCTGCAGGAATCATGACCTTTGGCGAGGCTCATGGACCAGGGCATCTCCATGGAATCATGGTCCATAAGTATATGAAAATGGCTGAAGAGAATGGTTGGAATCTTACCCAGGCTGCTGAGCAATTGGTTAAGGATCATAAAGGGAAGATGATTATGGGGCTGGGGCAGCCCCAACACATCCACGGCGATCCAAGGGCGATCCGGATCATGAAAATGGCGAGAGATCTCGGTGTAGCTGGGAAGTTCCACGACTTCCAGATCGAGATTGAAAAGGCATTCGAAAGGATCAATGGAAAGAAGGTCTGGACCAATGTGATTGGCGGTGCCAACTGCATTTTTATGGACTTGGGATTTAGCCCCCTTGCTGCATGGGGCATCGGTGTTCTCTGCCGGGGTTTCAGTTGCGCAGCCCATGCCATTG
>JBFMAE010000398.1:0-3903 GCA_040756085.1 Thermodesulfobacteriota bacterium
AGATGATCTTGCTGAGGAACTTTACCAGGGTCTCATCGCCTGTTATCTTAATCTCGGTCAGAAAGCCAAAGCCCTTTCCGCCTATAACCGTTGCAAGCGGACCCTTTCTTCAACGCTTGGAATCGAGCCCTCTGATAAGATTCAAAGGATCTATAAATCTATAATAACGAATCGGAGAAACGGCGAAACGGAGAATGGGGGTAGGACTAAGTGAACCGAACCATAAAACAGTAGGATCATGGGAATGAAGAATGGGGGAAAAAATTAAGAGTTATAAAGAACTGCGTGTCTATCAAAGCGCTATGGAAATGGCAATGGAAATATTTCATCTGACGAAAACCTTTCCGCAAGAGGAAAAATTCTCACTTGTTGACCAAATACGCCGTTCTTCTCGTTCCGTGTGCACAAATCTGGCAGAAGGGTGGCGCAAGCGGCGATATAAGGCTGCCTTTATTGCCAAATTGAGCGATGCTGAGAGTGAGGCGTGCGAAACCCAAGTATGGCTTGAGATTGCAGGCAGATGTAAATATCTGGATATAAAAATAGTTGAGAAACTGGACCAGGCATATGACCAAATTATGGCTCAAATTGTTAAAATGATTGATAATCCCGAAAAGTGGCTTATCAAATAAATAGGAACCGGTGAGCCAAGGAAACGGCGAACCGGAGAGTTAAAAACACTTTTTATCGCCTCTCCTTTATTTTTAACTTCACCGTTTCTCCGATTTTCCGTGTCTTTATTCTTTGTTTCAAAAGTTCTTTATTTCCTCAAGTCACCGTTTCACCGATTCTCCCCGTCCCCCATTCTTTCTTTTCTCACCAGATCTCCGTTTCTATCTTTATCTTCCAAAGGAATCTGTTACCTATCTGTTACCTCCCCTGTGATAAAAGCCATCTGGAAGATTGGAATGTTGGAATAATGGAATGCTGGATGAACCCATTATTCCATAATTCCACTATTCCATTATTCCGGTTCTCTTTAGGGTAGGTTTTGTCACCAAAATCATTTTCAGCAAACTATGTCGTTCGTATCTATCGTTTTGACGAGAATAATCCCCGACAACTGGTGGGGGTGGTGGAAGAAGTTGGGATAAAGGGAAAGAAGGCCTTCACCAATTACGACGAACTCTGGGACATCCTTATTTCTTCGAGAAGTATTAGACAGAGGCAGAAACAAAAGAGAAAGGAGGTGACTATTAGCAAAAAGGCCAAAGGTTAAAGGTTGGAGGTTTAAGGACGAAACGGAGGTTTAGCTAATCAACAGGAACTATTAATTCTAACAAGGAGGTTTACCATGATTTCTACTAAAAATTGGATGACGGCAACATTAGGTATTGTATTTTTTTTGACTCTCTCTATTTCGATGGTCCAAGCAGAGCCTTTTGATTTCACCATCTGTCAATCAGGCACGATCTCATTCTTATCAACGAGTGAAGAAATGAACTTCGCTGCTATAGAGCATAGGGGCATTACCATGAGCAACCATCCGAATATGACCTTCGGTAACTGCAGTTCCCATACCGTGGGTGTAGCACGAGGACCACTGGCAAAACCAATCGGGTACGGATATCTCAAACTACTGGATACTGATGGCGACTTTGTTGTCGCAGAGGTCGTAGGCACTCCTGAGGAAATTAATTTAAAGTTTCTGCAGGGAACGGGCAAATGGAAAGGTATTACGGGTGGGGGTAAAGGCCGACAAATAGCGAGAGCAAAGCCATTGTCGCCAGGCACAGCCCATGCCTGCATCCGGTACACCGGAACATTTGAATTGCCAAAGAAGTAGGAAAAAAGGGGCACTTTCCTCTTATTCCGTTCTCGAAAAATCTATACCTAACCCTACCTAACCTCCCTCATATCAGGGGGAGGGATCTCCCCCCCTCTTGGTTGAAGAGGGGGGAGGGGGAGTTATTGCTATGGATTGCATCCCTAACCTCATTAGGGGAGTCCATTCTATTATGAGACTGCTCATCTTTTGTCTTTCGTCACGATGTCCAGAATGACGTTGCTATCCACAACCATATCCATGAGCTATCCCCGTGTCAAGGCCATGATCTCATCCGTGGCCATCTTAACGGTTGCCTTGCCTCGCATACGGGCAATAAGATCCCGACTGCGTTTGGATGGAGACCTAACTTTCTTCAGCAGCACAGTATTTCCTGAAATGACGAATTCAACCTCTGTGTCAGGAAGAAATCCCATCTTTTCTCTGACCTCAAGAGGAATCGTGACCTGCCCCTTTGATGTGATTTTCATGGGCCGCCTCTCCTTTCTATTCTTACTTGTATTACTCTTACTTCAGAACCAAATAAAATTCAAACCCTGTTTTTAGGATTGGCCCTCTTTACGATTCTTTGAATTAACCAGCATTGACATCTTTCTTCTAACTGGTATATTAATAGGACATGAAGAAAATATTTAAGGAAAAATTTAAACGATTAGGAATTTCTATCGTATACCTCTTTGGCTCAAAGGCTACAGGTAGAGGCAATAAATTAAGCGATATTGATATTGGAGTGTTGATAAAAGACTTACCGTTAAGTGGCGACACCAGGGTTTTATACAATGCCTTATATAAATTATTTTCAGAATTGTATCCTAAGTCAAAATTAGATATTGTTTTTTTACAAAAGTCTCCTCTCTCCCTTCAATATTCTGCCTTGAAGGATGGAAAAGTTCTTTTTGAAGAAGATCCTATATTGACAGTCGATTATGAACAGAGAGTGATCAATCAATATCTTGATTTTAGACCTGTCTTAGATTTCTTTGATCAAGTAGGGATGCAAAGGTATGCCCAAAAATAGAAGCAAAGTCCCTCTCAACAAGGAGGTCCTACAAACCAGGATCGCTTATATTGAAGATTCTTTAAGAAGCCTCGAGAGATTTAAAGAGGTCTCGTTTGAAGAATTTCATTCAAACTCCGATCATTTTCGGATTGCTTTTTATGACCTTCATAGAGCTCTTGAGGCGGTGATGGATATAGGTTCTCACATCCTTTCAAGGATTCCAGGCGCAAGACCTTCTTCTTATAAAGATATTCCAAGGCTTTTGGAGAAACACAAAACTATCCCAAATGATTTTGCTTCAAATCAACTCACAAAAATGGCTGGTTATAGAAATCGCATGGTTCATTTCTATGGAGAAATCACAGAACAAGAAATCTATAACATCATCCAAGAAGAGCTTGGAGATTTTCATCTATTCTGTTCATACGTTAATGAAATCTTAAAAAACCCTTCGAAATTTAATCTGACAGCCGAATAAGATTAAGAATTTATACAGAATAACATAGCCTGGCCAATTCCTGTTGACTCCTCCATACAGGTTTTATAAATTGGCCTCATAATCAATGTTTTTCCAATGTAGTTTTTTATCACTTTAGGCACTTTAGTTCACTCTTAAACTTTAGATCACTTTTATCAATAAACCTATGAGCAAGGTAACTCGTCCGATCATCACACGTATTTTCATCAGAAAACGGCTGTTTGGTCTCTTGGATCAAATGCGAAAACAGCCTGTTGTCTGGGTCTCTGGACCCCCTGGTTGTGGAAAAACAACCCTTGTTTCAAGCTACATCGAAGCCCGTAAACTGCTATGTTTATGGTATCAGATTGACGAAGGAGATTCGGATATCGCCACCTTCTTCTATTACATGGGGCAGGCCATAAAGAGGGCTTCTCCGAGGAAGAAAAAACCCATCCCTTTTCTTACACCAGAATATCTGCAAGACGTCCCCACCTTTACATTTCGATATTTTGAAGAGCTTTACAGCCGGTTAATCTCCCCTCACCCCCCTTTAGAAAAGGGGGGATTAAGGGGGGATTTGAAAAAAGGGGACAAAGGGGGATTTATCATTGTTTTTGATAACTATCAAGAAGTCCCGTCTGAATCATCTTTTCATGG
>JBFMAE010000399.1:0-10177 GCA_040756085.1 Thermodesulfobacteriota bacterium
CTCCCCATCTCTCCTTGCCTCGCTTGTGATTTCGGAAAAAAATAGAGTAATTCCTTAAATTTCAAAAAGATGATTTGAAAAATTGCGATTTTACTTCTTTTTAAAATTATAACCTATTGATATTATAGATTAATTTTTTTATAAAAAATTAAATTTTTTTCTTGACATTTCCATATTTTGTGTTTTAATATATTTCGAGTTCAACATATAGAACATTACCTCCTCCGATTAGAAAGGGGCTCTGGAGATGAGTTACTTGATATGTGATAAAAGGAAAGGAAGTCCAAAAATCCATATTGAGGTATGCCGAAGGAAGTGTAAGCTGATCCAGGAATGCAAGACTTATAAGGAATTTGTCAACAATTTAGAAAAAAAGGCAGCTTAGCCATTTAGCCACCTCTCTTCATACCCCTCCTTTCTTGTCTGGGCCGATTCCAATAAAAGGATCGGCCCTCTTTTTATGAGAGCTCCGAAAAACTATTTCTCGCTCTCTGATTACCCAGATTCCAAAAAAGATTACACAGATTTTCCTTTATTATCAATGCATTTCTAATCTGTGTAATCGGTACCTAATCCCTGCCTGCGGTAGGCAGGGGTGTAATCAGAGATTTCTGGACTTTTTCAGAAATCTCTTTTTATCCAATATCTCCTCGCTCATATTGAAGGATGCTGAGAAGGCAGAGACTTGCTGTTTCAGCTCTCAATATCCGTTCTCCCAAGGTGATCGGAATAAATCCTGTCTTCTTAGCCTGTTCAACCTCCTCCTGGCTCAACCCTCCCTCTGGCCCTACGATAAAGAAAACCTTCGTTTTCTCCTCTGCTCCTCCTAAAACCTCTTTCAATCTTGTTCCTTCCTTTTCCCAGAGGATGAGACGAAGGGAATCTGAAGAAACGGTTTGAAGCATTTCAGAATATTCCTGAAGGGGCTTGATGACTGGAATGACTCCCCTTCCACACTGTTTGGAAGCCTCGATAGCGATCTTTTCCCATCGATGATGACGCCTCAACCTCCTCGCTTTTTCTAAATGGGGGACAGAACGTGAGGAGTAAAAAGGAATCAATTCTTTGATCCCCAGCTCTATGGCCTTCTGGATCAGGTAGTCCATCTTTTCCCCTTTGAGCAGGCTCTGAGCGAGGGTGATTTCCAGCGGAGGTTCTCTTTTGGAGGAAAGAATATTTTGAACCCTGACCACCACGGAGATAGGATTCTCTTCAACAATCGTCCCTTCATACTCCTTCCCCTCCCCGTCGAAGACCACAATTTCGTCTCCTGCTTTGAAGCGAAGAACCCTTCGAATATGTCTAACCTCATCTCCTTTAATTCTCAGCATCCCTTTTTCGATTTGAGGCTGGGGGACATAAAATCTGGGCATATCGTTATCTCCTCATGTAACCTAAGAGCAATAATTGTCTTTCCATTTTTACGTCATTCCTGCGCCTGCCTGCGGTAGGCAGGAAAGCAGGAATCCAGATATATTATTTTTCTCTGGATTCCCGCCGGAGTTTACCCCGTACTTGATACGGGGCGGAAATGACAAGCCTCTGTTTTCATGGTAATTCATCATGCCCAGAGGGCACCCACGAATGATGAAAATGATCACTGCGAACGAATTTCACGAATAAAACCTATTCGTGTCATTCGCTGTCATTCGTGCTATTCTTTTCTATTTTCTGAGTAAATTTATTTCTGCTTTCAGTTTAATTTAACAGGAACCCATTAGGAAAACATTCCCCTTAGAGCCTTTTACTTTCTACTTCTTTTGAAGAATAAGACAGACCCACTCCTCCTCTTGAGCAACCTTGACCGAAAGAAAGAACCCTGTCTTCATATAGTGCTGGCGAAGCCTTTCTTTTTCTCTTTCCAATATTCCTGAAAGGATAAGGATTCCCTGCCTCTTGAGATGGCGAAACAGAGGCATCCTCATCCTTATCAAACTCTTAAAATCAATATTGGCTATCACCACATCGAACCTTTTTTGAATATCCCCAATCCTTCCTTTTCTTATCCTGACGATCTTCGAAACATGATTCTGCTTGACATTCTCCCTGGCATTTTCCACCGCTACCCCATCGATGTCCACCCCCCAAACATCACTGGCCCCTAATCGGGCGGCAGCGATCGACAGGATCCCTGAGCCCGTTCCCACATCAAGAACTGAAAGCCCCCTTCTTTTGAGACTACTTTCCAAGGCTCGGAGGCTCATCTTTGTGGTGGCATGGGTTCCTGTGCCGAATGCCATTCCGGGATTGATGTTGATCACCATCTGCCCCTTCTTCAGCCGGGTTGGGGACCAAGGGGGTTTGACGACAAATTTTGAAGTCACCCGAACAGGTTTAAAAAACCTTTTCCAGTTTTCGCTCCAATCCTGTTCAGGAATGGAGGAGGTTTCAATCCGAGCTTGGGAAATTTCAGGATCAATACTCTTGAGGGATTTCAGATACCGATATAAAGCACGGAGAACTCTTTTCTCTTTTTCATCCTGTGGGAAATAAGTCCTCAGCCTTCCCCATTTTAAATCTTCATCGAGTTCTTCAATGCCTGTGGCTCCATGCTCAATCAGGAAGTTTGAGACTGCATCTCCAAATTCCCTTGGGACGAGAAGTTCCACGACCAACCAACGCTTCATAAAATTACCTGCAGAAGGGTTCGAGGATTCGAGCCTGCCTGCCCCGCCCTCGGTCGGGACCGGGGCCGGCAGGCAGAGGTTCAGGGTTCGAGTGTTTGGTTACTCGACACCTTGAATACTAGACCCCTCGAATCCTTTTAAATTATCAAAGATAAATTCTCTGATCTTCTCATTAAAGGCCGAAGCAGACTCCATCATTACCATATGGCCGGCATGGGGAAGGATTTCCAGTTTGGATCTCTTGATCCGACTTTGGAGAAATTGGGAATACTTTACAGGCGTGAGTTCATCCTCATCCCCGCAGAGAATGAGTGCGGGAAGATCAATCCGTCCCACCTCATTCATCACATCGAACCGATCACAGGCTGAAAAGTCACCGTGCAGGACTTCCGGTTGGCAACGCAGCATCTCGGCCACGCCCTTCTCAATCAGATCATGAGGGGCCTTGGGAGAGAAAGCGAACTGGTTAATCTTTTTTACAGTCTCTTCGAAGTTTTTCTTGATTCCCTCCAGAATCATTGGAAGAACCCTTAGCCTCACTCCGGTTCCTACAAGCACAAGCCCTTTGATCACTTCCGGATGGTTCAAGGCCAGTGTCTGGAGGATTGCTCCACCCATCGAATGACCAACCAGAAAGACATTTAAGAGACTCAGGGCTTTTAAAAAAGCATGGACATGCTGAGCGTATCTTCCGATCTCCTCTTCCCCTTCTCTTCCTGATTCTCCATGGCCAGGAAGTTCGATAATAATGGGATTGAATTGTTTCTCAAAAAAACCTTTCTGGCAACTCCACGTATATTGCCCTCCCCCTGCACCATGAATGAAGAGGACAACTTCCTTTCCTTCTGAAAGACCCTTTCTTCCTATCCAGTAACTGATCTGCTTGTCGTTGACGCGAACAATTGGCACGGCTTCCTCCTTTGAATGGAATCGAAATAGGAATGGATCGCCCCGAACAGTGCTTCCTTTTCTTTTAGCCCTGATAATTTTGAATGGAATGAGGCGCAGTAAGGAAGTCCCTTCGTATACCAGGAAATGTATTTCCGGATCTCTCTCACCACGCCTTTATCGCCATAATGGTTTTGGATCAGCAAAAAATGATGATCGATCATCTGTTGCCTCTCCTCCAGAGAAATGGCCGGTTCTTTCTCCCAGGGTCCTGAAATTTTGGTGCTAAAGATCCATGGATTTCCTAATGCCCCTCTTCCTATCATCACCCCGTCACAACCCGTCTCCTCTAACATCTTCTTTGCTAAGGATGGGGTGGTCACATCTCCGTTTCCAATGACAGGAATATGGACTACCCTTTTCACTTCGCCGATCAAATTCCAATCCGCCCGACCACGAAACGCCTGATCTTTTGTTCGAGGGTGAATGGAGATCGCATCGACACCGCACTCCTCAGCCAGTTTAGAAATTTCGATTGCATTAATATGCTTCTCATCCCATCCAGAGCGAATTTTGATGGTCAAAGGGCACTTCACCTTCTTTTTCATTTCAACTAATATCCCTTTCACCTTTTTGGGGAAACGCATCAAATCAACACCTGCTCCAGTCTTGATAACCTGCTTGGCAGGACATCCCATATTCAGATCAATGGCATCTGCCCCTATGGTTTCAGCCCTTGCCGCAGCTTCAGCTAAAACCTCTTGATTTGAACCGAAGAGTTGCACAGAAACTGGATGTTCATCCCTCCCGATTTTTAAAAACGCCTCCCCTTTTCGTAACAATCCCTCTGCACTCACCATCTCCGTGAAGACGAGGCCACATCCCATCTCCCTCGCCAGTTGACGGAAGGGGTAATCCGTAATTCCTGACATCGGTGCAAGAAAGAGAGGATAGTTAAATTGAAGGTTTCCAAGTTTCATCATACTTAGAGTTCGTAGTTATGAGTTTGGAGTTCGGAGTAAAATACCTTCGATGCTAAACCCAAACCATAAAAATTAAATTATAGTGAACGACTTAAATAAGTTGCCATTTCTCAGGTGTCATTGCGAACGAAGTGAAGCAATCTCACGGGATTGCCACGTCGCTTCGCCTGCCACGGCGTGTCAAGGCGGGCTCCTCGCAATGACTACTTTTCGAGGTCGTTCACTATAGACTTAGGAATTTTTGGTATTAAACTCCGAACACCGAACTCCGAACTAAAAACTTTCATTTTTTGGTCTCTTCCCATCGGTTCTTGATGGCCTCAACCGCCTCATCGATCTGGAGGGGTTCTCCAAAATCGAGCCCTTCCTTTTTCAATCCTTTGAAAAGCTTCGTTAAAGTGGGTTCCTCCAGATTGAACTTTTCTAAATCCTTAAATTTTCCAAAGATCTCGTCAGGCCTTCCCCTCTCGCTGAGATCCCCATGCCCGTGCATGAGGTAAAGGACATCTGTCACCTCTAACACCAGATCGACTTCATGGAGTGTCATGATGAAGGTAATCCCTTTCTCTCTGTTCAACTGATTCAGAATATGGACGAGATCTCTTCTCGATACGGGATCCAGCCCTGTAAAGGGTTCATCGAGAATCAGGAGCTCTGGTTCCAGGACTAATGCCCCGGCTAAAGCCACCTTCTTCTTCTCCCCCCCCGATAGATAATTAACAATCTTTCCCTGGATGGAATCAATATTCAATCTTTCGATTACATTCTTGGCAAGTCTTTCGGCTCTGATCCTTTCCATGCCATAGTTCAATGGGGCAAAGAGGATATCATCATAAACCGTGGGGCCAAGGATCTGTTCGTCCACATCTTGCATGACGACGCCAATCCTTTCTCTGATCTTTGAGAACTCCTTCACAGGATCCACCCCGAACACCCTTACGCTTCCATCCTTTGGCACAAGCACTCCCAGGAGGTGTTTGAGCAACGTCGTCTTCCCACAGCCATTGGAGCCCAGGATAGAAACCCTCTCCCCCCGATTCACAATGAAGTCAAGACCACAAATCTGGACCTTTGTCATATCGGGATAGACATGGGTAATGCAATCCACTTCGACAATTTTCTCCTCTCGCTGCATAGCCCTATTCTCCTCTGTAATTGATCATGGTCACATGGTCTTCCATAAACGATAAAATAGTCTATCGGTTAGGGCTACGAAGCCAGTTTCGTATACCGTCAAAGGGTAACGTCTAAAAGATTTAACGCCTAACAACATAACCCTTTAACGAAACAGGCATCCTTACCTTAACCTTTTGACCATCGATATTTATTCTCCTCTGTAATGAATCCTGTTTTTAAAACCCCGGAGCACCATGGATTCATACATCTTTTCGCTGGCACCTATTCCTTTAATGATCAAATGGCCAAAGGCATTTGAAATATTGGTGAGACTTCTCCAGGGATGTCTCCACTGAAACCCTCCACGGAGATAGAGGGCATGCTGTGTCTCCTCAAAAACATTGAGGAGGATAAAGATCGATCGGTAAGTCAGAAAAAGAGCGGTCACAAAGAGGGAGGGGAGGATTCTTCCCAGGATTTCAAAGATCGAGGGGTAAGGTGTGGTGGCTAACAGCAGCACGACGCCCGTAGACCCGCAGAGGACCTTCAGGAAGATGAGAAGAATAAAATGGATTTGAAACCCTGAGATAAAAATGAAGAGAATGGCAAAAATGAGAGGGTAGAGCGTGAGAGAAAAGATCCTCAGTGGAATTCGTGATATGAAAAAAAGAGCGAGGAGGATGGCATAAAGGAGTAGAAGTCCAGGAAGGTTCCTCATCATGATAATGCCCAATAGAACGAGAGTCATCCCGATGATTTTCAACTTGGGTGAGAGACGATGAAGATAGCTCTTACCCTCGACGGCTAAATAATCCAGATAAGAAAGCTGAATCATAGTTCTTCCCTCTGTAATCTTAATAGATCGGGTCGCAGCCGGTGAATGTACCGGGCGATCAGTATGGTGATCACGCCTTCCAGCACCCATCCAAAAAAACCCAATAGAAGGAGGATGGCGACAAATCGGTTGAATTTGACTCTATTTTCAATCACACCTTCCTGGTGGTGATCATCCTTCTTCGAGAGGTGAAATTCAATCAATCCTTTTTGTTCCTGGTGGATCAATGTTTCATAATGAGATGTTCCCAAACCAACCACTCCGATCATGGAGAGAGTGGAGGCAAAAAGGGCAAGAAAGGTGGCCAGAAAGATAGCAGGGGTTAAGCGTTTCAGCACTTTCCAGAAGAGCCGAAAGAGGAAATATCCCAGAATTCCTTCAATCGAAAGGGTGAGGGTGTTGAGGCCGATGACCGTGATCCCCCCATGTCCAAATAATGCTAAGGTCACATTGACGACAAAGGTGGCCAGAAAGATGAGCGAAGGCCCCAGTAAGATACCAGAGATCACGGTCAGGTTGACATGATAAGCGATGGGAACGATTTCGACAGAGGCACCCAGGACCATTGCGGCGCCCATCATTCCCAGTAAGGGGAGGCGTCTGGTCAACTCTTCCTCCTTAAAGAATTTAAAGAGAATCGCACCGAGCCCGATGGCGACGATAAATCCTGAAACCCAGAGCCAAACGGGTAAAACCCCATCCGGGAGATGGATATGGGACATGGACTCCTCCTCTAAATTTTTTTAGAAAGAATAATAACATTTCAAATCCCCCCATTCCCCCCTTTCTAAAGGGGAGGATTAGGGTTTACAATCTTTGCAAAACCCATAAAAATTCAATTGATGATTGGTCACTTGATAACCTGTTGACTCCATCACCTTATTAGACCAATCGGAGATATCACAAAAATCCAGCTCGACCACATTCCCACAGGTCCTACAAATGATGTGGTGGTGATGGTCTTCTGACTTGCAGACTTTATATCTCACATTCGATCCATTCGTAATTTTAAAGACGATTCCCATCGATTCGAAAAGATCAAGGGACCGATAGATGGAGGTCAGTCCAATTTTCCTCTTTCTTTTACGAAGGCTCTGGTAAACTTCTTGAGGGCCCAATGGCCTTTTGGCATTGGAAAGTTCTTGATAGACCAAAAGCCTGGGATGGCTCAGCCTAAGCCTTTTCTCCCTAAAAAGATTTTTAAAAAGTCCCATATTCATAATAAGTTAAGAGAAAATTGAAAATATTTTCATTTAGAAAATAAATGTTTCTTTCCTCCTTGTCAAGGCCTGAATAAGCCTATACTCCCAAGACATTTTTATCAAGGATTTGCTCGATTTCCTGAAGGTTTATCACGACATCATGCAGAAAATCCGTTATCCCTTTCCTTATGGGAAATGTCCTATTGCATTTTAGGAAAGCTCTATCACCGAAGGTTCATGTAAAGAGCGTCGAAGGGACTCTGAGGAGCGTTTTTCATGTCGCGAAGGACATGGGTATAGATCATAGTCGTATTCACATGTTTATGACCTAAGAGTTCCTGAATCGTCCTGATATTGTGACCCGCTTCAAGAAGATGTGTTGCAAAGCTACAACGGAGAGTATGGCAGCTTGCCATTTTTGGTAAACTCGCCTTCATCACCGCATCTTTTACAGCACGCTGAATGGCAGAGGGATGAATGTGCCACCGCATCACTTTCCCGGTTCGTGGATCAACGGATAATTTCTCCGCCGGAAATAACCACTGCCAACCCCATTCTTTGGGAGCATTAGGGTATTTCTTTTCAAGGGCATCAGGAAGAGAAACCTCACCATACCCCATCTTTACATCCTGATCATGGATCTCTTTGACAGAGGCGATATGCTTGGTAAGCTCCTCTTTTATCTTTTTAGGTATCATCAATGCCCTGTCTTTCTCGCCTTTCCCGGAACAGACCATGAGGAGATCGTTTTCTAAATCGACATCCTTGACCCTCAAGCGGAGGCACTCCATCAGGCGAAGCCCACACCCGTACATGAGTTGGGCCATAAGCAGATGGGGACCATCCAGGAAAGACAAAAGTTTCTTCACTTCGTCTCGACTCAGAACGGTAGGTAGGTTCACCTTCCGTTTTGCCCTCGCGACAGACGTCAGATCATCCACTTCCTTTTGTAAAATGTGGCGATACAGGAATAAAAGGGCATTGAACGCCTGATTCTGCGTTGAGGCGGAAACACGGCTATGAAGAGCAAGGTGAGTAAGGTACTTTTTCATATTGTTTGCTTCAAGAAGATGTGGATCACGGCCCTGCATGTAGGTCTTAAAACGGCCTATCCATCCGAGATAGGTCTTTTCAGTGCTCAAAGAGTAGTGCCGGAGGCGGATAAGGTTTTTTGCTTCCTCCAGCGTCTGTTTCCATTGAACAGATCCTTTTTGATCGATGGATTTCGCCATGGAATCCTTTGCAGAAGAGGGGGATTGTTGTAATGACTTCTTGAGATATTTTTCAATATAGAGGATGACTGCATCGGCCGCCTGCTTCACCTGCCAATCCGCAATCTTTTCATCAGCATCAAGGGAATCGAGATATTGGGACACGCGATCCATATTGATATTCTCATGCTCGTAGTTACAGGCCTTGAGGAATCTCCTCACCCAGTAAACGTAGAATTTGATTTTGTCTTCTGGCACAGTTCCAATTTTCGAAAGAAACGTCTCAAAATCCCCGAGCATACTCATTTCTCTACCCATCTTTCTCTCTCAATAATGATTTTTAGGGTTTAATTATATGCAATATAACATTAATTTTCAAACAAATTATTCAATGCTAAAAGAAGGTCCACAACTATCCCAAAAACGATAACCATATGGAATTACATGCATAAATAGCTATTTCCTTCTTCATTAAAATCTTATCAGTTCTCCAGAATTTGTTTGACAAAATTGATTGGCAAGTATAGGATTTAGAAAATTATAGTTTGCAGTTCAATAATTGTTATGGCAATAAATGAAATGAACGACAAACTGCAATTTGTAACCTCTGAGCTTTGCATTCTCTCATGGGCAGCCTCTGTCCAGCGTGCAAAATTATATAAGAAAGACATTGATTCAACTTCAAGAGAAGCAACCAAATTTCGTGAAGACATTATCACCTTTCTTAAAGACAATATTATTCCTCAATATGTTGATGGATGCTCTGAAGAACAGCATTATAGAAACATCGATGATTTAATTGCACACGCCAACAGGGTTAATCCGGGCATCCTGAGCGATTCCGGCTATAAATATGGAGTGGCCCAGAAGCTGCTCAATCTGACTCTCAAATACTATTGGTGTCTTGGCCTTATCAAAGAACCCCCTCATTGCCCCGTTGACCGAATAATAATAAATAAGACGAGACACAGCGGAAAAATTAATTGGACTCAGATAACTAAAAAGACGGATTATGAAAAAATCATCACTGAAATTAAAGAACTTGCCGCTGAGAAGGGGCTTTCTATTCCCACTTGGGAGCTTACTTTCTACAGAAGGAGGTAGAAGGTCATAACAAGTCAATCAAGGCGACGGGGAATAGCCCCGTCGCCTTTTAACGGGGGTCAGTGCCCCCGCGCCTTATTTCGGTCGTTAGACTAATAAAAATAATCACACAGAGACACAAAGTCACAAAGGAATTGAATAAAACAATAAACCTTTGTGTTCTTTGTGGCTTTGTGTGAGAAAATAAAAAGGAGATATTTTAGGGTCAACC
>JBFMAE010000400.1:0-3142 GCA_040756085.1 Thermodesulfobacteriota bacterium
CCATCGAGCTTTACTCCAATCCTCGTGAGGTAATACCACCGACCGGAGAGCCGGATGCGGGAGATCCGCACGTCCGGTTCGGAGGGAGGGGTGACGCAAACCAATGCGTTATCCCTACCCCTATAGTTTTTAAGATGGTTCCCTGCATTCGCAGGGACAGCGTCTGGATTCCGCCCTCCGCCGGAGTGACGGTTTGGGGACTTTTTACGAGTCCATCATTCATGGTTTTTGGTCATTGTGATTTGGTTATTATTTGATTATTGGTGCTTGGGATTTGGGTATTTTCCTGTCACTCGTCCTCCATTCATTTGGAAGAACATACTCTCCTCCAACTGGCGTATCGGGTCTGGTAAATTGTCGTGCCTCTTGAAGGTCCGTTAAGTAGTGGTATTTACGGAAAATTGCCTTCCCGTGAGGGGAAAAGAGGAAATCAACAAATTTTTGGGCCAGAGCTTTGTCTTGAGTAAATTTTGAAATGGTGATCGGAATAGACCCAACTCGCGGAATTTCTCCAGGACTCAAGTAGATCGTCTCGATCCGTTCAGGATCCCAATACTGAAAAACCCTCCAGCCCAAAACAGCATCCACTGCCTTGAGGGAGATGGCATTTGCTGTTTTCTCACAGCTTTCTGTATAATTGACTAAATTTTTTTTAAACCTTTCTTTTTGGTCGAGGTTGAGATTCTTTTCGATGACTTCCACGGCATAGGTCCCAACACAGACCATTTCCGGGTTGGCGATGGCTACCCGAGTACCCTCCCTTATGAGATCTTTGAGAGAATAGATCTTTTTTGGATTCCCTTTTTGCACATTGATCGCAGGGATGAGATAGATAAGAATTTTTTCCGATTCAGGAAATACTAAACCCTCTTTTTTCGCCTTCTCCATAAAGTCAGAAGATCCTGGAAAGTAGAGGTCACCTTTTTTTGCCAGTTTCATCTGAGAAAGAACAAATCCAGAACCTCCAAAGATCACATCGACAGGTATTTTAAATCTCTCCTGGAAAATATTGACCACTTCTTCTGTTGCAGGCTTGCTTGCAGCGCCAGCGAAGATCAACATCCTCTTTGATGAAGATTGGGCATCTTGAATGAAAACGAATGTTAAAAGAGTTGTCATTAATATAAATTTTTCCATTTTCAATTTTTCTTTCTCCTCACCCTTCCCGCTCCGTCGCTAAAGCTATGGAGCGTCAGCGACCTCTTCCTAGGTGGGAGAGGGATGAGGTGAGGGGGTGAGCCGAAATGTTTTTGATAGATTTTCTCCAAGACTTTTTCCACATCCCTCCGAAATCGCTCGTAATGCTTCATGAGATCCCTTGCACGAGGGGTTACCCAAGAACCTCCTCCGGATTGGCCTCCAACCTTCCGCTCAAGAAGAGCAAAGCCAAGCCTTTCTTCCAGGGTCCGGATTAAACGCCATGCCTTGCTGTAGGACATACCCATCTGACTGGCTGCCTGGTGGAGGGACATCCTTTTTTCAACTCGTTTCAAGAGCTCGTAAGGTCCCTCACCAAAAGCTTTTCCGTCGTTATCCAGCCAAACCTTATAAGCGACTTTCATTGTCTAACTCTGAAACGTTATTCTATATCGAGAATAACGCTAATATAATGGATAACTTTAAATCTGTCAAGTCAATCGGCTAATTTGTCAATCGGCTAATTGCATTCAGGGGTTCTATTTGTTAAGATAAAATAGGTTTTGGTTGTTCATGATGAGGGGAAAAAAAATCATTTTTATCCTTTTGATTACTGGGTTTTTCTTACTGATCCAAGGAATTCCTATCACAGTAGACGGAGAGGATCGGAAAGAAATTTCCCTTCAAGAGCAACGTGTTCTAGAATGGAGAAGAGAACGGGATGAGTTTTTTGAGAGCCATCAACGATCTCCTCTCCTACCCGAAGAGAAAAAAAAATTCAAGGGATTGAAATATTTCCCCTTTAATCCAAAATATGTTTTCGCCGGAGAAATTGAGCGTTACATATTTCATATCAATAACCCGAAATATTATGCAACTTTTCTCACCAATAAAGGGACCCATAAACGCTATATTCGCTATGGAAAGTTCCATTTTAATCTGGATGGGAAGGAATATACGATCGAAATTTACAAATCCATTTTGAGCGATTATCTCTTCATTCCCTTCAAGGATAAGACGAATGGGAAGGGGACTTATGAAGGAGGGAGGTATATGGATGCGGAGATTCTTCCCGGATATAAGATGTTATTAGACTTTAATATGGCCTATCATCCCTCCTGCGCCTACAATGAAAAATTCATCTGTGTTCTTCCACCAAAGGAGAACACGCTCGATATCGAGATTAAAGCCGGCGAGAAAAATCCGAAATAATCATCCCCCATTAGAAAATTGGGGAATGTGGGATTTGAAAGTTTTTTTTCTAAGTAACCCTCAGGGTTTAAAGAATAAAGTCAGACCGGTTATGAATCGAAAATCAGGAGCGGCTTTGCTCATTCCGATCTCAACCCCTACATCCCAGACAATATTTTCAGTTATCAAGTAATAGGTGCCAATAAGTCCCGAGAGGGGATCGTCTCCTTTTCGGCCATTCAGATTATTTACTCCGCCAATTTCTCCAACCAGAACCCATTTGTCTGAGATGATATATTGCCCCGCAACAGAATAACTCAATTCATTATCCACCCGATCTTCTCCGATGAAGGTATATCCGAGGTTGAGATGAAGGGCCCATCTCTTGCCGATATTTTTTGCGGCGATGAGATTGATTCCAAAATCCGCTTGCCCTGACCCTAACCCTTTCGAATCACTGGCCGTAGGGATTTTAAGGGTTCCGGTGGTGGCCAGGGCCGGTCTCCATCCCTTTTCATTGAGCCATCGATATTTAACCTTCAATTCTGTATCCGCAAAACCATTCTTCTTTTTACCCTCCCTTGGGTGAACGAAGAGGTATCCACCTCCAATTCCTAAATCCGTGCTTTCCAAAAGTCCATAGGTCAGTGTCATGGAAGGGCTTAATTCCCTGTCGTGATTGTCCTGGCGGAGAGCCTCAAACCCTGCTTCAAGCTGAAATTTGCCCTTTTCTACAGTTCCAGCGTCATCTGTCGAAAGAGGACGGGCGGCAAAGGTAGTGGTAGAGGTTAAGGTTAAGGCTAAGGCCAAAGAA
>JBFMAE010000401.1:0-7702 GCA_040756085.1 Thermodesulfobacteriota bacterium
AATGCTCGTATGGCACTATAACGAACCTTTTGCTGACTCTTCAGCGATTCCGACCTACTATGTTGCGAAGATGACGAAGGATTATGTGAAGGTTGTACTCACAGGGGATGCAGGAGATGAAAATTTTGCCGGCTATCCCAGGTATCTCCGAAGCAAATGGCTAACCCTCTTTTTAAAGATTCCTGAAAGGTTGAGACATGATTTTTTCCCTCCCTTCTTGAGAATGATCGCTCAATTTCATTGGAGGGAAAAGACCTTCAACCACTTGGCTGCTTACATCGAGTCCATCTCCTCCAATCAAGCAAGGAACTATGCAGAGCAGGTAAAAATCTTCAATGCTGAAGAGAAGGGGTGTCTTTATTCTCCTGAATTTATAGAGGCCGTGGGGAGGATTGATTCCTTCGAGTATCTTCTCAGCAAGTTTGAAGAAGCCAAAACAGATAATCTGATTGAGCAACTTTTATATCTCGATATCAACACCTATCTCCCGGAGGACCTCCTTGTCAAAATGGATATTGCCACCATGGCAAATTCCTTAGAAGCAAGGGTCCCATTTCTTGATCATAAGTTTATGGAGTTAGTTGCTAGGATTCCCCCGGGATTTAAGTTGAAAGGTTCAACGACCAAATTCATATTGAAGAAAGCCTTTTCAGATCTCCTACCTCAACCAATCCTAGAGCGAAAGAAAATGGGCTTTGGAGTTCCGGTTTCAAGATGGTTCAGAAAGGAATTAAAGGATTATATTCGAGAAGTCCTGTTAGATTCTAAGACAATGAATCGGGGATATTTCAGAAGAAAAGGCATTGAGCGTTTGCTCAATGAACATATTGCATTGAGGTACGATCATTCAGCGAAGATCTGGGCTTTGCTATTTTTAGAAATGTGGTTCAGGGTCTTTATGGATAAGGAAGGAGATTTCTTTCATTAGAAGGTTCAAAAATGATATTTCCTTTTCTAAAAAAACACTGGATTCCGGGGCAAGCCCGGAATGACAAACTGGATAAGATATATGGAATTTGCCTCCTAATAGCTTTTTTAGCAGGTGGGCTTTATATCAATTCGCTGGGGAATCTTTTTACTAACTGGGATGATGCGATGATTTACCAGAATTCCACCATTCGAAATCTGAGCTGGGAGGGGATAAAAACTTTATTTTCGTATCAACCAGGTAATACTTATCAGCCGATCCGTATGCTGAGTTATGCCATCGATTACCACTTCTGGAAACTTAATCCATTAGGTTATCATGTTACTAGTATTCTTTTTTACATCCTCACTTGCGTAATGGTATTTTTTACCATTCGCAAACTTTCGGCCCATCTGAGGGAAAAAGCTTCACCCGATTCCCATGAGCGAATAGCACTTTTTGGAAGTCTTCTTTTTGTTGCCCATCCAGTCCATGTTGAATCAGTCACTTGGCTCGCTGCAAGAAAAGAAGTGCTTCAGGGGTTCTTCTTCTTTCTCGCTTTCTATATTTATTTAAAAGGAGGAGAATGCGAAGGCCAGAAGAAAATGGTCTATCTGGGTTCGGTCCTTTTAGCATTTCTCCTCGCGGTTCTTTCAAAACCTTCTGCAATTGTTTTCCCCATGGTCATTCTCATTTATGAAATCGCAAAAAGAAAGAATAAATTGACGGACTTCATAAGAAGTCATTGGCTTTTCTTTGTCATTTCTATTTTAATTTCAATCATCTTTTTTTCCATTTTAATGAAGGTAATGTTTGAAGCAAGAGGCATCAAACAATATCGAGGGTCCGACATCGGTAGTAATATACTGGTTTGTCTATATGTTTTTTTACAAAGCATAAAACTCCTCGTTTTCACGATCAATTACTCGGCGGCTTATTCTTTTTTTGTGTCCATGCCAGTTTTTTCCCTTAAGAATGTAATTTTGATCCTCATCACGTTCTCCCTTTTTGCTTTCAGTGTCTTATCCCTACGTAAGACCAAGGTCATCTTTTTCTCTCTTTTCTTCTTTTTCATTACTCTTCTTCCTTACTTAAATATTATTCCTATCAGTACTCTTAAAGCGGATCGGTATGTCTTCATAGCTTCTTTTTCTTATTCGTTTTTGTTGGGTATTCTTTTTGACCGCCTGTATGCCTATCAGCATAAAAAGTTTTCTCTGGGATTCTTCAAATTGTTGTCAGTAGCGGTTTTTTTATTTCTCTTGGCAGGTTATTCATTCATGACCATTCGACAAAACACGATTTGGAAAAACAGCTATACCTTATGGAGTGATGCAGTGGAAAAATATCCTAACAGTAATACAGCCAATGCTCTGATGGGAGTAGTTTACATGGAATTAGGGATGGATGGAAAAGCAATCCAATATCTTGAAAAAGCTGTACAAATCCTTCCTTATGATTATCAATCCCGAAATAACCTTGGAATAGTCTATGGAAGAATAGAACAACCTGAGAAGGCTTTAAAAGAACTAATGACAGCCATCCAGTTAAGACCGGATGACGATACGATCAAGATAAACCTCTCTGTTTTTTATGTGAGGCAGAAAGAGTATAAAAAAGCCGAAGAAGTATTAAAGTATTTATTATCAAAAAATAATCAAAATGCCAATCTCCACTTCCGGTTAGGATTGGTTTATAAAGAAGCAGGGCAATATGAGGCGGCTATTTCAGAATTGCTAAAATCAATGGAATTAGCTCCTCATATTATCAACCCTTACGAAGAACTTGGGAATATTTATGCAAGCAGACTGAAAGATATGGAAAAGGCGAAATATTATTATGGAAAAGGGATTGAAGCAGCGCCCAGAGCAAAACTCCGAGTGGAGGATCTGAGGTGGATGGTTCAGGATCTGCAAAGATAAACGATGAACAATGAACGGTGGACTATGAACAGGTGGAACAATGAACGATGAACTATGGACAGTTGGGCTATGAACGATAAACAAAAAACAATGAGCAAAAAAGAGAAGACATCGCTTTTTCGATTCAGGAAGTGGCCAGTATACATAGCGGCCAAATCCTTTCGGAAAAAAATGAGACAGGTGGCAAGAAATTTGCCCGATGGTGAACGTTTCCTCTTGAGAGACCAGCTATCACGCGCTGCCGATTCGACTTGTCTAAATATTGCTGAGGGGTCCAACAAATTATCGGATCTTGAATTTAGCAAATATTTAAATACATCAGAAACCTCTTTGGAAGAAGTGGTGTGTTGTTTGGATTTGATTTTAGACGATGGTTATATTACGGGCCAGGAGTTCGAGGGGTATTTGAAAGAAGCTGAGGTTTTGGGTGCACAGCTGATTTCATTCGGGAAGAAAGTTCGCAACGAAGGGATTCGTCTATAAGGTTCATCGTTCATAGTTTATCGTTCATCATTTGAGGTATATACATGTGGCACATTATTTCCATTGTTTTAGGTGCTATCGTGGGTAGTTTCCTGAATGTCTGTATCTTCAGGCTACCCAAAGAAGAATCCATCATCACTCCGGGTTCTCATTGTCCTCATTGTAAAAACCCTATCAGGTTTTATGACAATATCCCTCTGGTCAGTTACCTCTTATTGATGGGAAAATGCCGTCATTGTCACGGCACCATTTCTTTTCAATATCCTTTGGTCGAGGGAATGACTGCACTCAGTTCCCTTTTTCTGTTTATTAAATTTGGACCATCCCTAAATTATCTCCTCTATTTCTCTTTTGTTGCAGCGTTAATTGTCATTACCGTGATTGACCTATATTACCAGATCATCCCTGATTTAATCAGCCTTCCAGGGATCGGTGTCGGGTTGTTAGGCTCTTTGATCATCCCTCAGATCACTTTTATCAATTCACTGATAGGAATCATTCTGGGAGGAGGGAGCCTCTTTGGGGTGGCTACCTTATATCAGTGGCTGTTTAAAAGAGAAGGAATGGGCGGAGGAGATGTCAAGCTTTTAGCAATGATTGGTGCCTTCTTGGGATGGAAAGCGGTGATCCTCACTATTCTTTTAAGTTCCCTGATTGGATCTTTAACCGGGATTATAATTATGGTTTTAAAGGCCAAGAATTTTAAATATGCCATACCCTTTGGGCCCTTCCTCTCCCTGGGGGCTGTGATTTCACTCTTCTGGGGAGAGAATTTGATAAGGTGGTATCTGTATATAAATAGGTGAAGGCACGAATGATGAACGATGCACGATGAACAATGAAATTCAGGAATAATGGAATATTGGAATGCTGGAATGTTGGGTAAACACAAAAAATAAATTTTTATCTAACCCATTATTCCACTGTTCCATCATCCCATCCTTCTAAGGGATTGGGTTCAACGTTCATTGTTTAAAGTTCATTGTATTTAAATGATACGGTCTTCGTTACCGTAACCTAAACAAAGAATATGAAAAGGGATTCCTGGCTGTTTAAGCGATTGAATTTACCCCTTCGAACAGAGGTTATCGTCAACATCTCGCTTCTCATGCTGGCGGCAATCCTATTGATCGGGTTTACCATATCCAAGGTCAATGAGCGGAATATTATCCAGGAAAAAGTGAGATATGGTGAAGAGATGGCCCGGGATTTTCAAGCGATCATTGACTTTATGTTCAGGGATAAAAAAGAATTTTCATTAGACAGCCTCTTAATCAAGAAAGAAGTTCAGGATTTTGCTCATATCTATATAAGAGAGAAAGGTTTTTATGAGTTAGTGATTGTGGACCATCAATTCAAAGTCATTGCCAGCAAGAGACAAGCATTGGTAGATAAGCCATATGGCAATAATCTTATGAAAAATTCAATCCAATCGGGTCGATTCAATCATGAAATTGAAAAATCCGGAAGTTTTCTTACTCCCCATTATAAAAAAATGATTCTTTACGCACCGTTATGGGTTCAGGGAAAGGTTGCCGGAGGAATTCAAATGGAAATTCCCATTGGGGATTTGATGATAAATTTATTAGAATCCAAAAGGATCATTTTAGTCTCGATCATTCTGGATGCCTTCGTTCTGATCGTTTTTGGAAGTATTTTATTGTCCCGAGTTTTGGTTAAACCTCTAAAAGATCTCGTCCGTTTGACCCAAAAGATTAGCGACAGTGATTTTAGTGAAAAGATCGAAGTGACTTCGAAAAATGAAATCGGGCAACTGATGGGTTCCTTCAACCGAATGATAGAGAGATTAAAAGAGAATCAGGAGAGCCTGGAAAATTATTTGGAATCCCTTGAATTGACAAATAAAAAGTTGAAGCAGGCCCAGGAAGAACTGATCCGTACGGAGAAACTGGCATCCATTGGTAAGTTCGCTGCAGGAGTGGCCCATGAAGTTGGGAACCCCTTGGGGGCGATTTTGGGATATACCAGTATCTTAGAAAAAGGGGGGATAAACCAGGAGGAATCGAAAGATTATTTAAAGCGTATCGAAAAGGAAATTGAAAGAATTAACCGAATTGTCCGAGAACTTTTAGATTTTGCGAGGCCATCCCAACCCGAGTTTAGAGAGGTGGAGATTAATAAAGTCATCGAAAGTACCCTTTCCTTACTCTCTTATCAAAAGAATTTTAAAAATATCCAAACCAAGATCGACCTTCAGCCAAATTTGCCTATGATCAAAGGGGACGAATCTCAACTTTCTCAAGTACTTATCAACATCATTCTCAATGCGGTCGATGCCATGTCAAATGGGGGGGTTCTGAGAATTCAAACTGAAGAATATGTGGTGGAAGACTTGTTCCCAGGTCGTCTTCAGAATCTCTACTATCCACGCCGGCGCAGAGAGGATCCGATGGAATCCGATTATTCTCACTTGCGGAAACCCGACCCGTTAACCGCAATTCTTAAAAAATTCTCGAGAGGAGATCGATTAGTGAGAACCCGAATCTCCGATACAGGTGTGGGGATTAAGAAGGAAGATTTGGAAAGAATATTCGATCCTTTTTTTACAACGAAGTCCCCTGATAGAGGAACGGGCCTTGGATTGTCGATCTCATTAAGGATTGTCGAATCCATGGGTGGTGAAATCAGGGTGGAGAGCGAGGTTGGAAATGGTTCAGCCTTCGAAATCTATTTCCCTTGTGCCACATGAGAATCGAATAGCACAGAGGACCTAACTGTATGGGAATAAGAATGTTTAATGTTGAGAATGCTCGTATCGAAGCAGGAAGTACGAAAATAGAAACTCGATTAACAAGCTTCAATTATCAAGCATCGATACGAGCCTCGACAACGATAACCGATATTGTTCATCTATACCTAAAAACACTTATTGATGACGGACACGGGCACGGGACACGGTCACGTTTTGTTAATGGGAGGAGGAAATGATTCCTAAGAGAATTCTTATTATCGATGATGAAGAAAATTTCAGACATATGCTTTCTGTGATATTAAAAAAGGAGAGGTATGAGGTGGAGACCGCTTCCAACGGGGAAGAGGGAATACAAAAGATCATCAGTTCACCCTTTGATCAAGTGCTTTGCGATATCCGGATGCCCCAAATGGATGGGTTAGAATTTTTGAGAGAGACGCAGAAGATGAATGTGGATGCGACGATCATCATGATGTCAGCCTACGGTACCGTGGATATCGCCATTGAGGCCATGAAACTGGGTGCCTATGACTATATTTCAAAACCCTTCAAACCCGATGAGATCATATTGACCCTGCGAAAAGCTGAAGAAAGAGAGCAGTTAAGAAAAGAAAACCAACAATTAAGGAGGGCGGTCGAAAAGGAATATAGCTTTGAGAATATCCTCAGCAAAAATCCAAAGATGCAAGAAATATTTGATGTGATTAGAAAAGTGGCTTCCTATAAATCAACGATTCTCATTACGGGAGATAGTGGAACCGGGAAAGAGTTAATTGCAAGGGCGTTACATTATCATAGTGATCGGTCTAAAAATCCTTTCGTCCCTGTCAATTGCGGGGCCATCCCAGAAAATTTATTGGAAAGTGAACTATTTGGTCACGTAAAGGGGGCCTTCACAGATGCCATCCGGACGAAAAAGGGCCTGTTTGAAGAAGCGGATGGTGGAACGCTCTTTTTAGATGAAATCGGAGAACTACCTGCTACACTTCAGGTCAAACTTCTTCGAGTACTCCAAGAAGGGGAAATACGAAGAATTGGAGAGTCAAAACCCATTAAAATTGATGTCAGAATTGTTTCAGCAACTGTGAAGGACCTTATAAAAGAAGTGAATGAAGGTCGATTCAGAGATGACCTGTTTTATCGATTAAATGTCCTTCCGATCCATATCCCGCCGCTTCGAGAAAGGAAAGAAGATATCCCTTTACTCATCAATCATTTTATAAAGAAATATAGCCAATCCATGAATAAGAATGTGATGGGCATCGATCCAAAGGCTCTGGAGATCATGATGAACTATAAATGGTATGGCAATGTGAGAGAGCTGGAGAATACGATCGAGAGGACAATTGTGTTGTCAGATGGGGAAAACATTGAATTAGAAAATTTACCTCCGGAAATTAGAGAGTTTCAAGAGGAGGTTCAACTGGGACCTTTGGTCGAAGAAGAATATTCCATAAAAAAAGCCTCTAAGATGTTAGAGGCGAATTTAATTAAAAAGGCTTTAAGAAAGACAAAAGGGAATCATACTCATGCGGCAAGATTGTTAGAAATAAGCCACCGTGCCCTGTTATATAAAATTAAGGAATACGGAATTATTGAACAATGAATGAAGAAAAGCAGGAATATTGGGACGATGGGTTACTCATTACTCCTGGTTCTATTATGCAAACATTTCAT
>JBFMAE010000402.1:0-2657 GCA_040756085.1 Thermodesulfobacteriota bacterium
ATAGTAGAGTCCGTACCCACGAGAGCGAGAGACAGGAGATATCATCTCTGCGACGGTAGCATAAAGGACAGAAGAAGTCCCATTCAAGACGATCCCCACAAAGGGCAGGACGATCCAGATCAATGAGGAAGGTAACCCAGTCAGGGAAAGGATTCCAACGATAGTTAAAACCTCTGTGCCCACCACCATGGGAATGATTCCAAACCATTCCGCAAGAACCCCACAGATAAATTTACCAACCGCACCCCCTACGAATAGAATGGTGAGGGCAAAACCGACATTGGCAACGGGAATCCCTTTCTTCAAAAGGAGAAAAGGGAGGAAAGTGAGCAGAGCGGTTCGAACTGAAATATCAATGACCCCAATGGCCAGAAGGGCTGAAAAACTCTTTCTGTTCCGAATACCCCAACCATTGCTTTTCATCGAAAGATTCTCTCTGGAAAGAGGGGAAAAATATTCTTTACTCCGGGAGGCGAGGCCATAAAGAATGGCACCTGTGATCATTCCTGAAATGGAAAGGAGAAGGATAGCCTGCCTCCAATTCCAGAGATTAATCATCACAGCCAATAAAAAAGGGATGCAAACCTTTCCCAGGTCTCCTGAGAAATTGTATGTTCCCATGGCTGCCCGGCGACCAGAGACTTCGAAGACTCTGGAGAGGATAGAAGAGCTCAACCCATGCTGGCCTACTCCAGTTCCTTTTGCAAGAATGAGTGACAAAAAATGGCTAAAAAAGTGTGAGCCCTGCTAAGGAGCAAGAATCCACCTGCCAAGCCGAAAGTTCCAATGGCAATAACGATTAATTCTCCAATCTTTTCGCCAAGGAGGCTCAGAGGAAATTGAAAAAGGCCTGTGGAGCCAGAGAAGATCCCTTTGAGCAGTCCCACCTGGCTGAAGGAGAGACTCAATTCAGCAGCGATGAAAGGGAGGATCAGATAGATCGAATCCGTGAAGCCGTCGTCAAGAAAATGGAAGGCACAGAAGGAGAAGAGAGATCGGACTTGATTCCTTTTTTCAAACCTATTCAAATTTCTTTCCTTTTAAGTTCATCTGGCCAATCCAATGAGAATTAAACCTAAGGTGAGAATCAAGGCTCCTGAGATACGGGCCTTCCATTGGGTCTCTTTCAGAAATAGGATTCCCAGCCCTGCGCCAAAAAGGGCGCTGACCTGGCGAAAGGCAACCACATAACTCACTTTGCTCATCTGCATGGCCATGAGGACCAGGATATAGGCGACATTCTGTAGGATAGCAACAAAAAAGGTTTCCTTATTTGAATCTTTCCAGACCCTCCAGAAGGAGCCTTCTTTTTTCAATCTTAGGTAAAGACCTGTAAAAATAGTCATCCAGAGATTGATGAGCCAGATGTAGAATATCGGATGGATGATCTGAACTCCAACCTTATCGATCACCGAGTAAATGGAGCTGGCAATCGCTGCGGCGAGGGCTAAGAAGTAGGGACGGGAAATGAAATGGTTCGATTGTGGCATCATATTTTTGAGACGAAAGTCTCTCAATGAGATCACAAAAAGACCCGCCATCACAAGTCCGATCCCCATCATCCCCCCTTTTGAGAGAACCTCTCCGATAAATAAAATGGCCCAGATCTGGGTGAAGAGCGGAGCTGAACGGGAAATTGGGTAGACCAATGAGAGTTCTCCTGCCTGATAGGCCTTGACTAAACAGATGATATAGATGGTCTGTAGGAAGGATGAGAGGAGGCTCAGACACCAAAGCTTGGGGGGAGACTTTGAGAGAAAGGCCGAAAAGACCCCTGAGCCGATGAAGAAGGGGAGATAAAGGATCGTTCCCCATAGAAAGACCCAGAAGAAGAATTCGATCGGCCAGTTCCCTTTCTTGGTGAAGAAATTCCATGAGGAGTGAATGAGGGCAGAGATGAGAATAAGAAGGATGCTGAGGGGCGTCAAAGTCTTGCCAGTCCTTCCTGATATCGGAGAAAGTAATGGGTAAATGCTGTTATCACTATAGCATGATCAATCTCTCCTTTTAAAATTAACCCGGAGATATCGGTTAAAGGGACGAGGACCACCTCAATATCCTCGGTCTGATCGGGTGCAGGATCCTTTATCTTTTTGATGTCTCGAGCTAAAAAAGTATAGCAACGATTATTGAAGAGCGCTGGGTTGGGATTGACGACTCCGATTTTTGTCCATTCCTTTGCCCAATAGCCTGTTTCCTCCAATAACTCCCGAGCCGCTGCTTTTTCAGGAGTATCTCCAGAGTTCACAAGGCCCCCGGGTATTTCGAGAGTCACTTCTTTTGAACCATGACGGTATTGCCGGATCATGACCACCCGGTGATCGGTTGTGATGGGAATGATGTTGATCCAATCCCTTGATTCTATGATGTAGAAGTTATGTTCGATCCCTGTTCGAGGGGAGATGGCGGTGTCCGTCCTTATTGAGAAGACACGGAAGGATTGAGCAGGTTGTGATTGAATACATTTCCACGGTTTAATCATCTGATTCTCCTTCTCTTTCGCTCGCTTTCGACTTATGCGAATAACCATTCTATTTGGGATTATGGAGGTTTGTCAAATCGATTGATTTTTTCTTCCATCCTGGGATATAAAGAGAAAGAATATCATGAGATCTCATTATCGACTTCTTATCTACCATTCCGATTCCAAGACCTAC
>JBFMAE010000403.1:0-14673 GCA_040756085.1 Thermodesulfobacteriota bacterium
TGGAATAATGGAATAGTGGAATATTGGAACGTTGGGAAATGAAACAAAAAATAAATCAACCCATTATTCCAATATTTCAGTATTCCTGTTTCCTACTTCTTCAACAATTCACTTATCTCTGTAGCATCTTTCAGAATATAGTCCGCTCCCGCCTTCTCAAACTCCTCCCTCTTTGTTCTCCCTGTCATTACTCCGATCGTCTTCATTCCCACTCTCTTGCCAGCTTGAACATCAATGGGATGATCTCCGACCATTACAGCCTCTTTCACTGAAACTTTTAACGATTCTATCACATAGGTCAGATGGTCCGGATGAGGTTTGACCTTTTTGACCGAATTTCTTGAAACGAAGATGTCGCAATACTGATCAATGTTGGGGAAGACCTTTCGGACCGCTTCTTCACAGTTACGGGTGACGATTCCTATTTTTATCCCCTTTCCTCTCAGGATAGTTAATGTCGCCTCGGTTCCGGGAATCAACCTCCCCTTCTCTGCCGCCTTCATTTCGATCTCGTGAAGAATCCGATGGGACTCCTGATAAAATGCCTCCGCACGGGAGGGATTCTTCTTCCATAAGGTTTGATAGACCTCATCGATGATCTCCAGTAGATATCTCTCTTCGATTAAATCCTCTTTGACACCATAATTTCTTACCAAATCGAATACCCGTTCCCTCATGGAGGAAAAATCGATGTTCAGAACAGCGAGGGTTCCATCAAAATCGAAGACGATCGCCTGAACCGCAGAAAGTTGATCCTTTTTCTTAATTACTTTCATTTCATAGTATTTTGATTGAACATTTGTCATTTGGAATATTGGAAAAATGGAATAATGGGTTCGACTTTTTGTTTTATTTCCTAATATTCCAGTATTCCATCATTCCATTGACCCTTTTTTTAAATCGAGATCTGAAATCCCTAGGCAGTAGAGGACCCCTTTCATATGGTCCCTCGTGATGGCTCCGTCAGCCACCTTCTTCAGAATCTCTTTGGCATTGAAGGCAATCCCCAAACCCGCATTGGCCACCATGATCCGGTCATTCGATCCATCCCCGACAGCCACCACCTCATCACGGGTGATCCCTTCCTTCCGGCAGATTTCATCCATGATTTCAGCCTTCTTCTGGGCATCGATGATCCTTCCTTTGATTCTTCCGGTGAGCCTCCCCTTTTTAATCTCCAGTTCATTTCCGAAGGCATAATCAAACCCCAATCGATCCTTCAAAATATTTGTAAAATAGGTAAACCCCCCGCTGATGAGCGCAACCTTAAATCCCATCTCCTTCAAAGCAGCAATCAGTTCTTCGCTCCCTTTTATTAACTTAAATGTTTCAGCGAGGGATTCCAGACTCTTGATTCTTAACCCCTTCAGAAAGGATACCCTTGTGCGAAGAGACTGGACAAAATTGATCTCCCCCCTCATCCCCTTCTCGGTCAGCACTTTCACTTTTTTCTCCACACCTGCCAATTTGGCCATCTTATCAATGACCTCTCCATCTACAATGGTTGAATCCATGTCAAAGACAATCACTTTCTTCCGTTTCTTGAAAGTGGATTCGGGTTGGGCTACGATATCCATTCCGATCTTCCTCGCCACTTCCGAAAGCGCTACACGCAGGAGAGAAAAATTGGCTTCACGGAGATCCACCCATATCTCCATCGCCAGGAACTCGCCTCTGGCAATCATCTTGATCCGTTCGATATTGCAATGGTGTTGAGCAAGCGTAGAGGAGAAGGCAGCCACAACCCCGGGTCGATCCTGCCCCAGGATGGTGAGGACATAAGGCCTTTTGGCCTCAGCCAATCTTAACCCCTTGAACTCCTTGAGAGGTGTGATGGTAATGTTCATATCCAGTTTCCTGGCCAGATGTCTGAGGCCTGCTCTGATCTGGCTCAACTGGGAACAAAACCTAAGCGGTTGGACGAGAAGAACCATGGTGAACTGGGAGTGAATTACGGACTGTTCAATATCAACGATGTTAAACCCTTTATGAAATAGGAATTGAGTCACCTCTGAGACAATCCCAACCCGGTCCTCCCCGATCACCGAGGCAACATAGAAATCTTCTTCTTTTGAAAGAGAATGAAGAGGCATCTGTCAGAATCCTTTATATCAAAATTTTTTTTGAATACCTTCCAGCTAATATACTCTTTTCCTCAGATAAAAGCTTGATCCACCAATCGATCAGGCCACAGCTCTTTGAGAAACTCCACACATGGTAAACAGAGGATTCCTTCCTTCATGAATCGGTCTTTCCCTCGGTAAAGAAAGAGAGCCTTGCTTTTCGGATATTCCTCTTTGAATGACCGAAGACCACGTAAATCATTAGGATGTATCTTTTTTGCATTCTTAACTTCTACCGCCCAAAGGCTATCTGGTCCATAGACCACGAAATCAACTTCAACACCAGACCTCGTCCTCCAGAAGAATAATTCTCTCTTGACCTTGGAATAGGCAATCCACGCCTTTAGATGCTGAGCCACCAATCCTTCAAGAGCCTGTCCTTCAATCTCCTCTGGTCGATCTAATGGGCCGTGCGGTCTTAGAGATCTGAAAACACCTGTGTCAAACAGAAAAAACTTCGGATGAGCGGCTAATTCTCGTTTTGCACGTTTAGTGAAGATAGGTAGACGCCAACCCAGCAGAATATCTTCAAGGATTCCCACATAGCCATCTACAACCTTCCGCTCTACTTCACATTCCCGGGCCACATTGCTGATATTCAGTAAGGAGGCATGGGAAAAGCTGATGGCCTCTAAGAACCTCGAAAAACTGCCAATGTTCCTAATCAGTCCTTCCATCTGAACCTCTTCACGGAGATATAAGGCTGCATAGGATCGGAGCACTTCTGCAGGGTTTTCTGCGGTGACGACCAATGGCAATAACCCATTGAGAAGTGCTTGGTCGAAGTTAAAGTATTTTCCGAGTTCTGCCGCCATGAATGGATGCATCGTATGTAGGAGCGCCCGGCCTCCAAGAAGATCCACTCCAGTTCTTTTGAGTCTTCGCGCGCTGGAACCTGTTAGAATAAATGTCCAACCTTTTTTTGCCTCTATTAAACTGTGAACCACCGTAAGCAAATCAGGAACTCTTTGAACCTCATCGACCACAAGGCAACCTGATTTTGGTTGGGCCTCCACGAGCTCCCTAAGTCGCTCTGGCATAGCAGAAAAGAAGCGTACCCTTTCTGGATCAAGAAGGTCAATATAAATTGCATTCTTGAAATGTTTAGATACAAAGGTGGATTTACCCGTTCCACGGGGACCCAAAAGGAAAAAACTTGTTTTAGGGGCTTGGAAAAATCGGTCAATTATTTCCATATTGAGTCTCAAAATGGAATTTTAGATTCCTTTTTAACAGCAAAAAGATTTTCTGTCAAGGGTTCCATTTGACATTTGTGTTAGCAATCTAAAAATGTGGTGTGAGGAAATCCATTATTATCGAGAACAGATAGGTGACAGAGAAATAATTATTGATTATTTATCCCCCTATAATGAAGTACACCAAGCGGAAGGCGTAAGAATTCCTTCCTGGAATCATGAGTTTTAAATTTCGCCCCGCAATACAACATTTCAAATGCAAATCAAGTGCTGCGGGCTTACCTGACTTGCAGCCTTCAACAGTGAATACGCCTGTGCTGGAGGCCCCTATGGGCACAGTCCGCATTTTAACTAGAAAATTGAAGTTAGTGGGGTCGAACTCTACCATAATCTCGAGGATTCGAGCCAATGATTGTTTGTTTCATCAGGGTCAACATACCTTCTCTAGGGATTATTTGAAGATTAACCCTGTTGTTGCATTAAATTCTGTGTTCGTAATCATAAAACCTTTGCCAATTGAGGGGCGGACCTTAACTCAATGTCATTCGCTGGATCACTCTAAAGGTGACATTTAAAAGGTATTATCAAAAGGGAGTAAACCGGCTCTTTATAAAGACATTCGAGTAATTCGACCGGATCTTTATGCAACAACAGGGTTAACGATTTTTCTTGCTTTTTAGCAGAGAATAGTATATAAAGAAATCAAATCTAGTTGCAAAGAGTCTTTTTTTGGACTTGAGAGAAACCCGCAAAGAACTCTGAACAGCTTTTTTGCGGGTTTTTTTATAAAGCCTCGAAGGCCCTCTTACCAGGATCTACCAAAAGTTGGCAAAAAATAGGAAAGGAAGTTCTGGAGCTAAAGGCCTGATATTTCAACTAACCAAGAAAGGGGGACAGTGTATGCATTTCACAAAGATCTTCATATTTATAGTATTAAGTCTGGCCGTTGGAATTTTTGGTTGTGCTAAGGAGCGGAAGGTGGAGGCTCCTACACAAGAGCAAATCACTAAAAATTTGGTTCCACCGAAGGCTGAGGTTAAGAGCCAGAATTTTCTTGTGGAGCTTAGCGACCTTAAGGTCGTCACGGTCGTAGACACAGCTTCTAAAGAGATTGTCGAGACGCCAAGCCTCAGGGGTCACATCAAAATAACCAATCAATCGAAAGATATCCTGGATATTCAAGCGGTCACCTTCGAATACTTGGATGAAGCTGGGAAGCCAATCCCTTTTAAATCTGGAGAGAAAATATCGAAGGTTTCTTTGTTTTTAAGGGCTATTAAGCCTGAAGAAAATACCGAAGGGTCTTTGGATGTCACAATCCCAAGGATGGCTGTCAAGGAAAAGGCCTTGGGAAAGATAGAAATCAGCCTGGTCTACGTCCCCTCTTCTCTTAAACGAGAGACTTTGACTTTGTCTGAAAAGGTTGAATAGTCCCTGATATCAATCCACTGGGCTAAGCAGAGGGGCGTTGTTTCAATCACTACACAGAGGAATAGATAGCCCTTGCTTCAAACTGTTGCCAATCTACCTTTAGTAGGCAAGCAGTTTTAGGTTTTGAACATATTCTGTTTGTTGTATCGCAGTAGGCTATGGGAGCACGGGGTAACCGATCAAATCAATTGTACGGGAGGTTGTAATGGTAATTGTATCGCGAAAGAATGAAGTAGAGGGGCGTAGTGTTTTGAAGAAAATCAAAGTCGAGGGCAAACTGGATGAGGGACGGGAGGTAATCGTTCGCCGCGCCCCTTTTAAATGGGGAGGATTCGAATCTTTCATAGTGCTGTGGACTAAGGTTTACGAACGGATTTGACGTATGGGGTGAAATAGGCATGAAGGTCTTCAATAAAAAGGCGATCGATTTAAAGAGAGTTGAATGGACTCATGATCTTTTCAAATTCTCTACCCAAAAAATCCCTTGTGAAAGCAACTGTCCATACATGGTTGTCACAGACACTTTGAATTGCCAAAAAGAATTGGAAGGCTTAGTGGACATGGAAGAAGCACGGGGAACAGGCAGATGTCCATTTTGGCCGCACAAAGACCTGGAGACTGAGTGAAAGAGTAAGGAATATTAGATTCTCTCGAGCAGATACTTTAAGATGAATCCTGATACTGATAAATAATTTGGAAAGGAAACAATCTTATGGCTGGGATTTCGCCAGCAATCTTTTTTTTGATCATCTTTGTGATTATCATTGCCTTCGCAGCCATCAAGATCCTACGGGAATATGAGCGAGGCGTTATCTTCCGCTTGGGAAGACTAATCCGAGCTAAGGGGCCAGGACTTATCCTCATCATCCCAGGTGTGGACAAGTTGCTCCGGATCAGCCTGAGGACTGTGGCGCTGGAGATTCCCCCTCAGGATGTGATCACCCGTGACAACGTCTCCATCAAGGTCAATGCGGTCGTCTACTTTCGCGTCGTAGATCCCAATAAGGCCGTGGTCGAAATTGAAAATTACCTTTACGCCACTTCCCAATTGGCCCAGACGACATTGAGGAGCATCATAGGCCAATCCCAATTAGATGAACTATTGTCGGAAAGAGACAAGATTAACGTCGAACTCCAAGACATCTTGGACAAACATACAGAGCCTTGGGGGATCAAGGTATCCTTGGTGGAGACAAAACAGGTGGACCTTGCAACAGAGATGCATCGGGCCATCGCCCGTCAGGCTGAGGCAGAGAGGGAGAGGCGGGCCAAGGTCATCCATGCTGAGGGAGAGGCTCAGGCCGCAGAGAAGCTTGCTGAGGCAGCAAATATTATCAGTGTATATCCTGCAGCCATCCATCTTCGGTTCCTTCAGACCTTAATGAAGGTTGCGGCTGAGAAAAACTCAACAACGATCCTTCCTCTCCCGATAGACTTACTCACAGCATTCTTGCAAAAGAAGGAGAAGGAATAACCCAAGCCATATTCTGAAGAATCTCTTTGGGGAGGTTATCCCAGTTTCTAAGGCATTCACTTTACTTTTTGCATCAATAAGGGCATCCAAACTCTTCCTAGGGGAGGGTTAACCCCGATGTTGCATTAGATGGGATGCTACCCTTAAATATTTTTGTAAGAAACGAGGGCGTAGTGATGAAACTCTTATTGGTTTCACCTTCTCGTAAGTTTGGTAAATTGATAAAGGTACCAAAAGCTCTTAAAATACCTCAATTAGGTCTACACATTCTGGCCTCACTGACGCCAAATGATGTTGATATTACTGTGTTAGATGAAGAAATCAGGGAGATAGATTTTTCTTTGGATTTCGACCTGGTTGGGATCTCTTGCATGACTGCAACGGCAAATAGAAGTTATCAATTATCCGATAGGTATAGACAAAGAGGTTCAAAAGTTGTTCTCGGTGGAATTCATCCCACCATCTTACCACAAGAAGCCATCCAGCACGCTGATGCCGTTGTCATCGGAGAGGCAGAAGGCTGTTGGACAGATGTCATCAACGATTTTAGAATGGGAAAGCTCCAGAAATTCTACCATGTACCAGAACCTGATCTTTCAAAGTATCCATTCCCAAGGCGAGATTTTCATATTGACAAGGCACTATTTAGCTGTGTCGGGCTATTGACGACCAGAGGATGTCCGTACGCCTGTGAATTTTGTTCAGTGACGGATTTCTATGGCAGGAAAATTAGGCATAGACCGGTTTCCATGGTTGTTGAGGATATCAAACAATCCGGTTCAAAGACATTTTTGATCTTAGACGATAACGTCACCGGGCACCCGGAATATTCCAAAAAATTATTTGAAGCTTTGATAGCACTGGACATCAGATGGGTAGGACAAAGTTCCATATCCTTGGCGAAAGACAAAGAACTGCTGAAATTATGTCGCCTCTCCGGCTGTGCGGCCTTATTCTTTGGGCTTGAGTCTGTATCGCCTTCAAGCCTGATGGGAATGAAAAAAACGCTGAAATCTATAGAAGAGACTGAGGAGGCTATTAAGATTATCCAGGACAATGGTATCGCCTTTCACCCCTCCATTATTTTGGGATTTGATACGGATACGAAAGCCATTTTTGATGATACCCTGGAATTTTTGGCGAGGACTAAACTTCCCACGATGGCTTTACATGTTCTAACGCCCTATCCCGGAACACGAATATACCAGCGTTTCAAAGATCAGGGACGAATCACATCTCACGATTGGAGCCATTACGACCACCATACCGTCGTATTTCAACCCAAAAACATGACTCCCCAGGAGCTTTCCGAGGGACACCGTTATGTCCAAAGCGAGTTTTATTCTTTCTCTTCGATCGTTCGGCATGTTCCATTTCTTTTAAGAGTTTCTCCTATAAACCTCAGGCGGATCGTGCTTTTCCTGTTACTTAATATTGCTGGTAAAAGCACAGTGAAATACATCGATACATCCCTTGATTGGGCTGATAACAACGAAAAGTGGAATTCCCAGAAGATTCGGCCTGATGATAAAGTCTTAAAAAGGAGCACCGTCTTCTCTTCAGATGAAGCCCATCTTCCGTTTCAGGCTTTAAAAGATGGTAGCCCGTTTAAAAACGATGAACCGAATCTTAATGAGGAGAACCAAATACCATAGACGACCCGAAAGATTTCTGCCTTTTAGAAGGTCAATGGGGCATAGTAATAAGAAAGTAACTTGTAGAGCGTTTTGTAGGAACTGACAGACTAACCACAAAGGGATTTTACGTTTGACGGTTTTGTAAGATCCGGAAGGGTATAACAACTTACAAATCGGATTTTCGAGGGAGGTTGTAATGGCGAAAGGTCGAATCAAGTGGTTCAGCGATCAAAAGGGCTTTGGGTTTATTGAAGTGAAAGACGGAAAGGATGTATTCGTTCATCGTACTGCTATTCAGGGTGAAGGATTTACCCTGAGAGAGGGTGATGAGGTTGAATTCGAAATCTCTCAGGGCCCAAAAGGTCCTCAAGCCACCAATGTAACGGTGGTTATTTAAGAAGCAGAGGGGCCGGTTTTTATCGACTTCGGGAGCTCAGTCGATCCGTGGTTGAATGCTTTGAGTTATATTCTCCCTGGATTTGGATAGGCCTGCTACACCCTGCCAGCCATGGGAAGAAATAGAAACAAGGAAAGAAGTTTGAAAGAACGGGTTCCAAAAAGATCCTACAGATCTGAGCAGAGCGAAGATGCTTTGATCCTGTCCGATGAGTTGGACGTCGATGTGGCCAGCGAGTTCCCCGGATTGAAAGTAGGGGATGAGAATATTCAGACGAGGGAAGAGGAGGAGGTTGTTGAATACAAGCTGGAGCCCTTTGGAAAGGCGGTGGATCCAGTTGGTATTTACTTGAAGGAGATGGGATCGTTCCCCTTACTGACCCGGGAAGGAGAGGTGGAGATTGCCAAGAGGATCGAAAGTGGACAGCAGGAGGTGTTAAGCGTGGTGATCAATTGCCCCATCGCTGTTAGGGAAGTCATCAGCCTTGGAAGCGCCCTTCGTGCTGGAAAGATAGAGATCAAAGAGGTGACCAATGAGATCGACAATGAAGAGACGAATGTTGAGGAAGAACAGATCCAGAAGAAGAGGATTCTCAACTTAATCAATAAAATTCAGAAGAAGGAAGCCAGCATTCGACTTCTCCAGAGGAAGTTGAGGTGCAGGAAGAAAGGACCTTCTAAAAAAAAGATTCAAGAGCAGATTTGGAAGAAAAAGGCTAAGATATTTGATGCCTTTAAACAGCTCAACTTGAGGGAAAAACAGATTAGCCGAATTGTCGAGAAATTGAGGCAGTGGAATATTCGGATGGAAAAGGCTCAAAAAGAGCTGAAACAATATGAGAAGGACCTAGGGATTTCAATCCAGGAGGCCAGAAATTCTTTGAGGATAATGAGAAAAAAAGCAATTAAAAAAAGTTCTCTTTCCCCTGTTAAAGTGGGCCTTCGGCTAAAGGATTTAGAGGAGATGGACAGGATCGCTCGGAATGTCAAAAGGAAGGTAGGCAGAATGGAGGTGGAATGTGGCCTTTCTTCGGATCAGCTCAAAGAGGCATTAAGGGCCATTGAGGCAGGGGAGGCCAAGGTCCGAGAAGCAAAAACTGAATTCGTGAAAGCCAACTTGAGATTGGTCATTTCCATTGCCAGGAGATACATCAATCGGGGACTTCACTTTCTGGATTTGATCCAGGAGGGGAATATCGGGCTAATGAAGGCGGTGGACAAGTTCGAATACCAGAGAGGCTATAAGTTCGGTACGTATGCGACGTGGTGGGTCCGGCAGGCCATTACGCGAGCCATTGCCGATCAAGCCCGGACCATTCGCATCCCTGTCCACATGATCGAGGTCATCAATAAACTGAATCGGACCTCTCGAACCTTGGTTCAGCAGATGGGGAGGGAGCCTACTCTGGAGGAAATCGCCGAAAGAATGGGGATGTCTCTGGACAAGGTGCAGAAGGTTTTTAGGATTGCCAAAAGGCCCATTTCGCTCGAAACGCCTATTGGCGAGGAAGGGGATAGCCGGTTAGAAGATTTTATTGAGGATAAAGAAGTGATTTCCCCTCAGGATGCAGCAATAAGCTCCAATTTGGTAAAGCAGATTCGAAAAGTCCTCTCCAGCCTGAACAAAAGGGAGGAGAAGATCCTGAGGATGCGGTTCGGGATCGGAGAGAAGCACGACCATACCCTTGAGGAAGTGGGACAGGACTTTGATCTTACCCGGGAAAGGATCCGACAGATTGAGGAAAAGGCCTTAAGGAAGTTGAAACATTACAACCGGGCCGATAAATTAAGAAGTTTTATCGAGTACTAAAAGAATTCTAAATAAGGAGACGGACTATGAATATTTATGTTGGAAACTTATCATATAATGTAACAGAGGAAATGATTCGAGAAGTTTTTGAATCCTTCGGCCAGGTAACCTCAGCAAGAATTATCAAAGACAAGTATACAAACCAGTCCCGGGGGTTTGGTTTTGTAGAAATGCTTGAGCAGGCTCAGGCTCAAGCGGCGATTAAGAGCCTTAATGGGAAGGAACTAATGGGCAAACAGATTAGTGTGAGTGAGGCACGTCCCCGTGCTGACCAAGGAAGAACTTGGGGAGGGCGGGTGGATTATAGCAGCCGCAGGAACCGTTATTAATTCCGTTTCTGCAGAAAAGAGGTTGACGAATGATACAGAGAAGAAGGCATGGGAGATTCCATGCTTCAAAACCGAGCCATTTAAGGCATCCAAAATCCTATAAAGTTATATGTTCGGGCTGCGGAAAGGAAGTTGTCACCCCGGTTCCCCCACCAAATGACAAAAAACTACTGTGTATGGAGTGCTTCTTCAGCAAATAGAGATATCTACGGAGGAAAGATGAATAGAAAGGTTTACGTAGCCAACCTCCCTTCCCAGACCGGCGAACCCGAACTCAAAGCCCTTTTCTCCAATGCTGGAGATGTCATGTCTGTCAACATTGTAAAGGACAGGCAAACTGGCCAACCGAGAGGTATTGCCTTCGTGGAGATGTCCACACAATGGGAAGCCCGGAGAGCTGTATCTATGCTGAATCGAAGAAATTTCATGGGAAAAGACCTGCTGGTGAAAGAAGCCAGAGTAAGCCGTGGCTTCAGGGAGAAATGGTAATATAAATATTATTGGACTTAAAAGAAGTACGGAGAAAAGTCAGATGTCGGCTTGGCCACATGAAGACATGGAGATTGAGTAAAAGGAAAGGCTCCATCATAGATGCATGAATAGATATTTCTCTATGAGATCATCCATTGTCTTGATGCTGTCAGAGTAATCACTTTCAATCATAAATCATCAGTTCTCGCAATAACCTCTGCCTGAGAATTAGTAGGTGAAGGGCTCAAAGTTTTAAGCAAATTTAATATCATATCGTTTATCCTTTTTATTATCCAAAATTTCTTGTCCCTTTAATAGAAGAATAATCTCATCTCGACTCAAATTCCGATTTAGGACATCGACATTGCGAAAAAAGTTCCATTCTCAAAATCGAGATTTAGGCACGATAAATGCCTTGATCAGAGTTGTGAGATTTGTTATGAAAATGATCAGGAGGGATGAAGGATGTCAACATTGGAAGAAAGGATTCGGATCGCTTCGGGCGAAGGGAAGGCTGATCTTCTGATTAAAAACGGAAGAGTAGTGGATGTCTTCTCGGGTCAGATAGAGAAGAAGAATGTAGCTATATTTGAAGGCATGATCATCGGATTCGGAGATTATCCCGCCAGAGAGGTGATGGATGTCAAGGGCGACTTTCTCTGTCCGGGGTTGATCGACGGTCATGTCCACATCGAATCGAGTATGGTGACCATCCCTGAATTTGCTCGAGCTGTTCTTCCCAATGGGACCACTACTGTTGTCATCGATCCTCATGAGATCGCCAATGTCATGGGTGTGGAGGGCGTCCATCTCATGGCGGAATCGGCGAGAGGCATTCCTTTAAATGTATTTGTGATGGTCCCTTCCTGTGTCCCGGCAACCCATATGGAGACTTCCGGGACCACTCTCAGGGCAGCGGACATCCGAACCCTCTTGCAAGAACCCTGGGCCATTGGTCTGGCAGAGATGATGAACTTCCCGGGCGTGATCTACAGGGATCCTGAAGTCCTCAAGAAGATTGAGATGGCTGAAGGAAAACGAATCGATGGCCATGCCCCTCTCCTTTCTGGAAAAGGGCTTCATGCCTATCTTGTTGCTGGAATTCGCTCCGATCATGAATGCACCACCCTCAAAGAAGCCAAAGAGAAATTAAAGAATGGGATGTGGATCATGATCCGTGAGGGGACTACGGCAAGAAACCTCAAGGATCTTCTTCCTCTGGTCACCCCTAAAAATTCGCGGCGGTTTCTCTTTGTTACCGATGATCGCCATCCAAAAGAACTTCTTGAAGAGGGCCATATCAATTCGATGGTGAAGAAGGCGATACGATGGGGACTCGATCCTATCCTGGCCATTCAGATGGCGACGCTCAATGCGGCAGAATACTTCAGACTCGAGGACCTCGGCGCCATTGCTCCGGGTTACCGGGCGGACATCGTTACCTTTGATCACCTGGGACAATTCCAAATCAAGAAGGTCTTTAAAGATGGTGTGTTGGTGGCCGAGGATGGAAAGATGCTTTCTCTTTCGATCCGAAAAAGGAAGAGACTCGAAGCCAAGGGATCCATTCGAATCAAGCCCATTAAGAAGGAGGCTTTTCTCCTTCGAAGCGACCAACCCCTTGCCAAAGTCATCAAGCTGATCCCACATCAAATCGTCACAAAAAAAGTGATCAAAAAAATTCTCCTGAAGGATGGGGTGGCCTGTCCCGATATCCGGGAAGATATTCTCAAGATGGTGGTGGTGGAACGACATCGAGCCACAGGAAATATCGGAATCGGTTTTGTCCAGGGGTTTGGTTTAAAGAAGGGAGCGATCGGTTCGTCCGTAGCCCATGATTCGCATAACCTTGTCATCGTGGGGACCAATGATCAGGATATCTTAAAAGCGGTGAAGACCATTGAGAGGATGGGAGGAGGATTGGTCGCTGTATCAGACGGAAAGGTGTTGGCCTCCCTACCCCTGCCCATTGCGGGTCTGATGGCAGAGGTCCCGATCTCTCAGGTTCATCGCCGGCTGGAAGCCCTTCATCGTGCTGCAAAATTTCTCGGATGCAACCTCCCGGATCCCTTTATGACACTCTCTTTCCTATCCCTGCCGGTCATTCCAGAACTAAAGATCACGGATAAAGGATTAGTTGATGTAAACCAGTTTAAATTTGTGCCTTTGTTTGGAGAAGAATAATGAAAAGTGTTAGTGATTGGTGAATGGTGTTAGTGAAAAAATAATTCAAAATACGAATCACCAACACGAGTCACCATCACGGATTTATGGGAGTTAATCATGAACTGGGATCAACTATTGGATGAAGCGATAGAGCATCTTCAGGAATATATTCAGATTCAAACGGTTAACCCGCCTGGAAATGAAATAGAAGGAGCGAGGTTTTTTAAAAAAATTTTCGATGCGAAGTCCATCCCATGTCAGGTCTTTGAACCCTCCCCAGGGCGGGGGAATTTTATTGCTACTCTAAAAGGGAATGGGAGGAAAAAACCCATTCTCCTTCTTAATCATATGGATGTTGTCCCTGTTGAAAGAGAGCGGTGGTCATTCGATCCTTTTGCAGGAATCATCCAAGATGGATATCTCTACGGCCGTGGAGCTCTTGATGATAAATCCATGGGGATCATCGAGATGATGACCCTCTTCATCCTTAAACGGGAAAATGTTCCTTTAGAAAGAGATATCCTCTTTTTGGCTACCGCTGATGAGGAAACAGGTGGTAAGTGGGGAATCCAGTGGGCCATGGAAAATGTTTCTTCTTTAAAGGAATCGGAATACGCCCTCAATGAAGGGGGATATGTGATTCTCAATGATACTGGTGTTCCAGATCGATATGAAATCTCCAGTGGCCAGAAGATTGTCTTTCAACTCCAATTGAAGGCCAAGGGGATTTCAGGCCATGCCTCCATGCCCCATTCTGACAATCCCAATGTAAAACTCATTCATGCTTTGGAGGCAGTCACAAGATGGGAAACCCCTTATCACATCCTTCCCATGGTTAAAGAATTTTTTTCGAAGATGGTTCCGAAACAGCCCCCTGATGAGAGGAGATTTTTTGAGGACATCGAGAAGGGCCTCAGCGATCCTTCCTTCTCATCCCGGTTGACCTCCAACCCGATCTATAATGCCATGGTGAGGAATACCATCTCTCTTACCATCCTCCAGGGCGGGAATAAGGCCAATGTCATCCCCTCGGAATCAACGGCCACCCTTGACTGTCGTCTCATCCCCGGTTCTTCCAAAGAAAATTTTTTAAAAGAGATCCAGAAAAGATTGGGAGACGAGATTGAGGTCGCAGGGAGGATGGAAGGACAATCCCTTCCGCCCTCTCCTTTGGATACGGATTTATTCCGTGCCATCCAGAAATATGCTGCCGAGAATGATCCGGATTGTCCGGTGGTTCCCATCCTTCTTCCCGGAGCCACGGACAGCCGCTTCCTGAGGGAAAAAGGAATTACGACTTACGACTTCTCCCCTTTTCGTTTGCCAGAGAAAGAAATATTAAGGGTTCATGGAAATGATGAACGAATCGCCTTAGAAAATTTGGGATTTGGAATGAAGACGATGGTGGAGATAATTAAGGAGGTTGCTACTTAAATCCAACTTAAAGCCATTATTCCCATAATGAAAAAGGGAATCCAAGGGAAAAGATATGGATTCCTGCTTCCTTGCCTACCGCAGGCAGGCGCAGGAATGAAAAATGCAGTTGATTATCCGTCTGAACTATTTTCGGAACAGTGTAAACAACAACGTCAGGATGATACTGATGAGGATGGAGGTGGTGAGCGGGAAGTAGAAAGTGA
>JBFMAE010000404.1:0-8817 GCA_040756085.1 Thermodesulfobacteriota bacterium
GAGGAAAACCTCTTTCTGGAAGGGGATCGGTTTCAGGAGGCATTGAGGCAGAAAGAGGAGAGCTTTAAAAGGGCTTCGATCAGGGAGGCTGCATTTGCTGGAAAAAGTTATGAAAGGGATCCTGAGAAATTGAGGATCCAGCTTGAAGGTTATTTTCTGGGTTCAGATGGTCCTGGGTCTCTCGGAGAGAGAAAAGACATCAATGGATTGAAAGGGGTGGTTGCTCCCCACATCGATTTTCATCGGGGAGGCACCTGTTATGCCTTCGCCCACAAAGAGATATGGGAGAGGAATTCCTCCGACTGTTTTATCATCTTTGGGACGGCCCACACCCCGATGGAGCACCCCTTTGGTCTCACCCGAAAAGATTTTATAACTCCGCTAGGCACCTTGGATGTGGATAGAGAATTGGTGGATGCCATCCAATCTCGATGCCCTGAAGACCTCTTTAGAGACGAAGGAATCCACCGGAGCGAACATTCTATTGAGTTTCAATGTGTCTTCCTCCGTTACCTGTACCCCGAACCCGCATCTCTGACGATCGTCCCGATCCTGAGCGGGGCGTTGCATGAAGCCATTGAAAAGGGAATTTCCCCGATGGAACTAAAACCTGTCCGACTGTTCATCGAGGCCCTGAAGGAAGCTGTCTCATCCCTTGGCAGAAAGGTGTGTTATATTGCGAGTGCAGATCTTTCACACATGGGCCTTCAATTCGGGGACCGTGAAGGAATGAGTGAGTACGACCTCAGAATCTTGGGAGATGAGGATCAGGAGATGTTAGGATATGTGGAGAAGATGGATGGGGAGGGATTCTTTTCATCCATTTTGCAAGAGAGAGATCGGAGAAGAATCTGCGGCCTTCCAGCCATCTATGCCATGCTTAAAGTCCTTGAGGCTAAAGAAGGGAAGCTCCTCAAATATGGCCATGCCTTTACTCCCGAGACCCAATCCGTCGTTTCCTTTGCAAGCATGGCCTTTTACTGAACAGTTGGGAGTTCGGAGTTACAAGTTCGGAGACACAAATCCACCACTGACTCATAACAAAATACTCCGAACTCCGAACTAATTACTCCGAACTATCTGCTTCGCAGATCAGGAAGGTCTCTGTCTGATCTTATTGACGGCGGGGTAGAGTTCTGAAATTTTCTTTTCGATTTCGTGAGGAAGGTCGACCTGGAGGTTGAGGATTTTTTCCCTGAGAAGGGCTAAGGCTCCGAGCTTTTCACTCACCTCTTTCGGTGTCACGCGGCTTAATCTTTTCGAGACCTCTTTCACCTCCTCATTGAGAAATTCGACCAGTTTTAAAATTTCTGAAATCTTTTTTTGGGACATCTAAATCCCCCTTCCCCTCATTTAATTTCTACCATACCCGATTCAAATGGGGATTTCAAGGAGTAAGCCTCTTTTTTTCCGTGACGAAGATGGGCCGGTTGAGAAAGTTTTAGAGCGGAACCTTTGAGAAATTGGATTCTAACGTTCTAAGTCCATCCAAACCTGCTGGTTTTATGGATAACGAAAATGACCCGCAACGTTCTAATGTCCCGCGATTCTAAAACTTTCGAAGGCGGTCCGTCTTCGTCGTTTTCACGGAATTGGGGATGCTTATTTCAAGGATTTTCATCTGCCCATTCAGTTAAAACATCCTCACGCTCAAAGTCAGAAAGGCTCCGTTTCCTTCCTTTTTTAAATCTTTTTATCCAGCTCTTGACCCGGTCCTCCCCGTAAGCTTTTTCCCATGCTGTAACAATCTGCTCCACAGGAATATCGGTATAAACTCCATGAAAAGCCAGATATTCCATAAATTTTTGATGCTGTAAGTTATACGCCTGAAAAAGAGAATCTTCCCGGCCATTAAATTCAAGAGGCGGTACATGATGTCTTTTGCAGAGATCACTGTTGAAAGCCGGGGTGGCCTTCACCCACTTTCCCTCCAGATAGAATTCTACAAAACCATGGCAGACAAAGAGGTCGCTTCCGATATATTCAATGAGCTGCTTTGTAGCTAGATGATTACGGACATCAGCAAGACCAACCCGTGAAGGAATGCCGCAAGCTCTCCCCAGCGCACAGAGAAGCGAGGCCTTGGGGACACAGAAACTTCGACCGCGTTTCAGTACATAGCTCGCACGATAATGCTCGGGTAAATAAAACGGAGAGTAGGGGTCATAGCGAATGTCGTCCCGTACAACAAGGTAGAGTTTGACGGCAATATCTATAGGGTCTTTACTTCCGCGAATAATGTCCGCTGCATAGTCTCGAATGCTTTTATGATCGCTGTCGATAATTGATGTTGGAGTCAAATAACACAAATGCTCTTGGTCCATCTTTTTGCTCCATTGATATGCATTTGGGGATCTTTCGTATAGAAATTAGCAATTGGAATAGTGGAATGGTGGAATGATGAGTTCATAAAATGAACAATTTATCAATGACCGAACTTATTAATAATATAACTCATTATTCCCTGTCTGCCCACAGGCAGGCATTATTCCAACATTCCATTTGGAAGTTGAGCGTACTACATACGATTTGGTATGATGGCACCAAGACGGAGTCCAAGCCTGATATATAGCAAAATTACGAGAATCACCACAAGTAGGATAAGCCCTGCATAGTCTATACAGCGCATACGGGGCTCGTAGTAAAGGGTACGTTTCGATTCTGGGTTGAAGCCCTTGGATTCTAAAGCCATTGCCAACAGATTGGTGTGTCGGATGGCATAAATGAAGAGAGGCACTGCTTGTGGGATGAACTTGCCAATACGACTAAAGATGTTTCCTGATTCCAGATCCAGGCCGCGTGAAACCTGAGCCTGTATGATGGTTACCCCTGCACCCGCAAAGGTTGGCACCAATCTCAAAGCTGTGGATAAGGCAAAGGCAATGGGGTAGGGGCATCCCATGCGGATAAGGCCATTGGTCAACTCTTCGTTCCGAGTTGTTGAAAGGAAGATCAGACCGGTACCAACGAATGTAGCCAGGCGCAGTCCCATGGCGATGCCATAAAGGAGGGATTCCCGGCTCACATGCAGAGGACCCCACGACCACAGAGGGGTTGGACCTTCTGCAAAAAAGGGCCACAGCACAGAGCTGAATACGATGAGCAGGGCAAGGATCAAGCGTAGCCGATAGAAGTTTATCAGGGCTCTAGCAGAAATGGCGATCAGTATCACGCCCAGGCTGACCGCCCCTATATAAAGAGGATGGTTGAAGCAGAGACAGATGACGAAAATGACCAGCACACCGATGATCTTGGTGCGCGGGTCGAGGCGATGGATCCAGGTATTTTTGTCAAGGTAGAGGAATATGTTCATATAATTTCAGCCTTAGCAATTTATAAAGGCTTTAAATTAAATTCCAATAACCAAATTCCAAATAATAACCAATCACCAAATTCCAATAACTAAACTTTTGGGTATTGGTAATTGGAGCTTATTTGGTTATTGGTGCTTGTAATTTGGAATTTCACGTAACTCCCTCACCATCTGTTGCACTGTGAGAGCCTCCATGCCCAACCAGTTGCTCAATCGCACAAGCGAAGGCGGGCATAGCGAGGCATCAGCCAACCGGACTTCATCGGCAAAGACAGCGCGGGTAGGTCCGTCTGAGAGGATAAAGCCTTCTTTCAAAACCATTGTACGCTTCGCATATTCGGCGGCCACCCACATGGAGTGGGTGATGATGATAATCGTATGTCCATATTTATTTAAACGCTTTAAAATCTCCATCATGTTTCGTTGGTGGCGATAGTCAAGGCCGGTCGTTGGCTCATCGAGAATGATTACCTGAGGTTGGGTGGCCAGCACAGAGGCGACAGCCACTCGCTGCCGCTCACCCTTTGTCAGCGTGAAAGGCACCTTCTGCTCATAACCCTGCAACCCCACGACGTCCAACGCTTCGAACACACGTCTCTTAATCGTGTTAGTTGTCTCACCTTGCATCTTGAGTCCGAAGCCCACCTCCTCAGCAACCGTCCTGGCAAAAATCTGATGATCGGGATTTTGAAACACATATCCCACCCTTCGGGCTAATTCACGATGGCTATACTCAGTGGTGGGTTTGCCCTGCACCATCATGCGGCCAGAAGTGGGTTTGAGCAGGCCATTGAAGTGTTTGGCCAGTGTGGTCTTGCCGGATCCATTCTGGCCCAGGATGGCGACAAATTCGCCTTCATGAATCGCCAGGTCAATTCCACGCAGTGCCTCAACATGATGAGTAGGATAGATGTATCTTAGCCCTTCGGCCTTCAAGATGGGAGACCCTTTGGCACTGTCAAAAGGGACTGCTGTGGACTCCCGCTCCCTACGATGTGTCAGGTTGTGCTTCTGGATCAGGGCAATGGCTGCTTCCACAGTCAATGGCCTGCCTGGCCAACTCATAGAATGAAACAGTTCTATCACTGGCGGTGCTTTGATTCCACAGGATTCCAGTGTGGGCACATCTCCCAAAATCTCAGCAGGGGGCCCCTTCGCCTCTATCCGGCCATCACGCATTAACCACACCTGATCAGCCGTGGTCGCGGTCTCAGGTTCATGATCAACGATGAGGAACATTCGGCCTTCTCTTCTAAGGCTCTCAGCCACTGAAAGCACCTCTTCCCGACCCTGGGGATCGAGGTCTGTGGTTGGTTCATCCATGACAAGAATCTTTGGCTCCAAAGCAAGTATTGAACCAATAGCAAGACGTTGCTTCTGTCCACCGGAAAGGGAAGCGGGTTCACGATGGCGTAATTTTTCCAAGCTAATAAAAGTTAAATAACGCTGAATGCGATCTTCTATCTCTGACCGGGGAAGGCAATGATTCTCTGGTCCAAAAGCCATCTCGAGCTCAACATTCGTGGAGAAGAGTTGTGCCTCGAAATCCTGAAGAACTAACCCTACCACCCGAGACATCTCAGCGACTTTCTGCTTTGCAACCTCTTTTCCTTTTATCAAGACACGACCTTGATATTGACCATGAAAAAAATTAGGTACAAGGGCATTGAGTGCACAGCAGAGGGTTGATTTACCCGCACCTCCGTGGCCCATCATTACAACAAAGGTTCCATCCTCCATTTCACCTTGAATATTCTTTAAGGCAGACCGAACACTTCCACGATAAGTGAAGGTGAGGTCTTCAATCGAAATAGCAATACTCATCTTAAAATTAAGAATCCGAAATTCGAATATCGAAACCTGTTCCTGACAGGTTCAGGAATCCGAAACAAATTCTAAATACAAATGACCAAATTTTCAAAGTGTTTTTTATCTTCAGGTTTCGAATTTTATATTTCGGTCATTCGAATTTGTTTCGAATTTCGCCTGCCTGCCCTGTCTACCGCAGGCAGGCGCAGGCAGGGATTTCGTGCTTCGGATTTCCAGTTCAAAGTAAGAGGCTGCCGACGATGATGGCCAGGGCTGAAATCCAGCCGATCGTAGTGACAGGAAGGCCCGTAATCAGTCCACCCAGAAGGCCGAATACCGAGGCGGCCGTGACTAACCATGCACCCAGGACGCCAGAAAGAGGTGAGCCGATATCATTCTCATCCATCACATCCGGCCAGAAGAGACCGAGTTGTTGCCTGGTGACGCCGAACACGGAGGTCAAAAGGACAATTCCAATCAAACTGGCAATGGTATTGTTGAGAGTAATAATTTTGGTCAGAACAACATAGGGTACAATGCCCAGAGCGTCCACGACAATGCTGATGACGACAGCGCAAGCCGCACTGGAGATGAAGGCAATGAGGATGTAGTTGATCCAGTTGCGCCAGCTTTTGACTTTCCATTCTCTCGATTTTTCTGCAAAAGGGATAAAAGTTGTCCACATAGTATAGGGGAGGTAGCCAAGCAGGAAGTTACCCACAAAGCCGGCAATAGAGCCTGGCCCCAGTGTGCCACCGAAGATGTCGCCGATGAGATTGCCAATGGCTGTGCCCCAGGCTCCCGAAGGACCAAATAACAAGCCAAAGACCATGGGGAAGATGTTTGCCACTCGGACTTCCGTGATACCAGGGATGAGGGGGATGGCAGTCTTAAAGGCGATGAGTGCTGCACCGTAGATGGAAGCGCAGACCGCCACCAGAATAATCATCCGTGTGTTTCTCCACATCCTAAGAGACGCTTTCATTTTTGAGCTCCCTTGTACGAATATCTGATAATAATAATCTGTAAAGCAAACCTTTAGGCTTGCCCTGTACCAGCACGGTACAGGGCTTGCTCATTTCTGTTTGTATCAATATGAATTTATTAAATTGTTTTTAGGGAGTCAATAGGCATATGTGGCCATATTTGGCCAGGGTTCCATTGAGATTCTTTAACGGATGTGGTATGAGAATGAATCATTGGAGATTTTAAGGGGGTGGAGTTGAAGATGATCCAAAGTTTTCAGGTGAGAACTTCAACGCAAACGGAGTTTATCGATATCACCCGTTCTGTCCAGGAGATTGTTCAAAAAACAGGCGTGGAGGATGGAATCTGTATCATATTTGTCCCTCATACCACGGCTGCTGTCACAATCAACGAAAATGCGGATCCCAGCGTCTCCCAGGATATTCTCATGGAGATTAACAAGATTATTCCCTTTGAGGATCGATATCAGCACAGTGAGGGGAATTCTCCGGCCCACATCAAGGCGAGCCTCCTGGGAAGTTCTCAAACCGTCTTTATTGAATCGGGGAGATTAGCCCTCGGAACCTGGCAGGGGATCTTCTTTTGTGAGTTCGATGGGCCGAGAAATCGGAAAGTCCATGTAAAAGTGATGAAAACAGAAAAATAGAGATGAAATTTGAAGAACTTGCTGAGAAAGCAGGAAGTATATTAGAAAAGGAACCCCGTCTGATCCATCTTCCCTCACAAGGGAAGGTTGTTATTGTAGGAGACACTCATGGAGACCTGAATGCCAGTCAAGAGGTTATCCGGCGATACCTTAAAAAACCTAATCGCATCGTCTTTTTGGGAGACTATGTGGATCGGGGAGATTATTCCAAAGAGAACATCCAATACCTTCTGGAATTGAAATGGGAACATCCTGAGGAGATCTTTCTTTTGGCTGGGAATCACGAAGGATTTATGGTGAAAGAGTTTTATCCCTCTAATTTTTGGAGCTCCATTTCTTTTGAAGAGAGGGAGAAATATGGCCTTCTCTTCTCCATATTCCCTTTAGCCGCCACCACTCAGAATGATATTTTAGCGCTCCACGGGGCGCTCCCAGATTTAAAATACCTTGAAGAAATGAATCAGATCGAATTGGGAGATACCAATTGGGATAGAATTGTTTGGGGAGATTTTGTGGAAAACGAGGTCGACATTCTGGGAGATCTGTGGGGAAGGCCCCAATTCGGTCGGCCCTATTTTGAGCGGATGATGGAGCGATATCAAAAAAAGATCCTCGTCCGATCCCATCAGCCCCATGCCCCCATAACGATGTTTAATAAGAGATGCATTACCATCTTCACTTCCCATGCCTATCTGACGAGCCGCACCATTGCGATTGTCGACCTGGAAAAAGAGATCCGAAGCGCAGAAGATATGTTTTTAGAAAGGATTTAATCTCCAAAGGTTGTCAGTTAATCAGGGAACCAGGATGAAGGATAACAGGAAATCAGGAAATCAGAAGAAACTTAAGTGGGTTAACCTGATATCCTGGTATTCTGATACTCACCACCTGATCACCCGATAATCTGATAGCCTTAAGTCAAGAGTTAGGGGGATGCCTAAAGTCATTTCCTTTGATATGGATGGGACATTGATTGATCCAGAATTCACCGATTGGATCTGGGGCCATGGCATCCCCACACTTTATGCTGAAAAAACAGGGCTTCCCTTCGAGGCGGCAAAAGCCTTTGTGAAGAAGGAGTACCGGAAAGTGGGGGAGGGGGCCATTGAATGGTATGACATCAAATATTGGTTTCAGTTTTTCCAACTGGAAAAGAGCTGGAGGGCTTTGATGAAACAGTTTGTCGATAAGATCAAAGTCTATCCGGATGTCAACCATATACTGGAGCGCTTGAAAAAAGATTTCATATTGGTTCTCACCTCCAATGCAGGAAAGGAATTCATCGATGTTGAGATGGAGGCCACAGGCCTGGGGAAATATTTTGACCGGATCTTCTCAGCCACCTCCGACTTCGGAGAGGTGAAAAAGACAACCGGCTTTTACCAACGAGTCTGTCAGATCCTCGGAGCTAATCCCGAGGAGATTGTCCATATCGGTGACCACTATGAGTTTGACTACCTCGTTCCCCGGACCATAGGGATTCATGCCTTCTACCTGAATCGATCGGGGGAGCAGAAAGGAGAATTCATACTCTCGGATCTTCGAGATCTGGAGAAGAAACTCAATTTACTTCCCTCCCCCTTGATGGGGGAGGGAAGGGGTGGGGGTGAAGCCTGAAAGTAAGAGAGCAAACACGCTTTCATGTCCATTGGGCTTGGGTGGTTCTGGGATCGTGTTTTATCACCCTTTTTATCACTTATAGTATTCGAATTGGCGCTTACTCCGTTCTCATTCCAGAAATGATCAAGGATCTTCAGATAACAAAGGCTCAGGCCGGGATGATCAAAAGCGCTTTTTCGATAACCTACCTGCTCTTCGCTCCCCTCATGGGATGGTTAACCGACCGGGTTGGAGGAAGAAAAGTGATCAGCTTCTCCTGCCTCTTTTTAGGTGGAGGAGCTTTTCTTATGGGTAAGGCTGAAAACCTCACTACGGCTATTATTTTTTTCAGCCTCGTGGGTGTCGGGGCCGCGGCTATGTGGGTTCCCATTGTTACCCTCCTCCAGACTTGGTTTGGGGTAAAAAAGAGGGGTTTGGCTCTGGGCATCCTTTCCCCGAGTTA
>JBFMAE010000405.1:0-37527 GCA_040756085.1 Thermodesulfobacteriota bacterium
TCTGGAGACAAAATCAACTTTGCTTTTTGGCTCTTCTTTGGCATATTGATTCCCTCCAATCGTTTTGGAAATCAATATACCAAAACTTCTTATTTATGTAAATATTTTAATGAAACGTTATACTAGTCCTACCTTCGTTGTATAAATATCTCCCCTATCTCTTATATGGGGGGGTGTCCGCCACTTTGCCGAAGGGTCTAAGGCAGTAACCATTTTAGGAAGAATGACTAAATCTAAATCCCATTGGGTACGGGTGGCAATAGCCCACTCCACATCCTTAGGATCGAACGGGTCAATATCATTATCCACCACGATTACCAGTTTGAGGTCTCGGCTCGCTTCCGAAGGTGAGAGCATGGCGATGATGGCTTTATAGGGATCCGTCTCAAAATATTTTTCCATTTGGACGACGGCATGGAAACGGCAACAGCTTCCTATCGTCAGGTGGACATGGTTCACATTGGGAACAGCCTTTTTCACATGATCGAGAAGATCTGCCTCTCTTGGAATACCTCCCAATAAGAAATTCTCTACAGAACTAGGGAGACAATCTAAGTAAATAGGATTTTGTCTGTGGGTGATCCCTGTGACTTTAATAATGGGATTTTTCCTTGGAGGAGTGTCGTATACCTGAGAATAATCACCAAAGGGGCCCTCAAATTCTCGGACTTCGGGGACCATCTTCCCCTCAATGGCAATTTCTGCCCAGGTAGGGATTTCCACATCCACAGTTTCTGCTTTAACCACTTCTAACCCTCCATTCATCAGGGTGTTTGCAACCTCTAACTCGTCAATTTCTAAGGGGACGATCCTATCAGGCATTCCCCCTTCCAACCAGGTAACTGGATCGACTCCGATGACAATGGCCACATCCAATGGTTTCCCCTTATTCTCGGCCTTCTCAAATAGTTGCATCAGATGTCGATAATGGTTCACCATGATTCCAATCTTTTGCCTTCCCTTCACCCACATCCTTGCAAAAGATAGATTCCTCACCCCCGTCTCCACATCCTTTGCTATAATAATGCCTCCAGTAATATAATACCCTGCATCTTTTTCGAAATGCATCGGTATGGGAAACATACTCATTAAGTCCACCTCATTGACAATGACTTCTTTCACTGGTCCTGATTTAACTTGTTTCACTTTGCTTGGGTTCCTAGCCGCCTTTATGATCTTTTCACTTAATTCCCTTATATTTGTTCCAAGTGCTTCTGCCACAGCTTGTCGGGAGTGAAAGATGTTTGCCACCACTGGGATATCAAATCCTTTCACACGTTCAAATAAGATCGCTGTTTTACCATCATATTTTCGTTCTATGCGAGCGATTCCGAATTTCGGTTCGACCTCCTCATGGATACGGATAAGCCTTCCTTGAGAGTCGAGAAATTCCAGAAATGATCTTAAATCTCGAAAGGACAAGATTTCCCTCCTCATTCAATCCAAAAGTTATCGAATCTTGTTTTAACTCATCGATTTATATATTCATTGAACATTTAAAAGGATCCTCTACCAAAAGTTTCCTTACTTAATGCCTCTAAAGCCTTTTGGATGTCCTGGATATGTTTGAGCATTAGATTCTGTGCTTCTTCAGGATCTTGATTTTTTATTGCGAGATAAATATCTTCATGATATTCAACCGTTTGCTCTACAGGTTTGGCTGATAGGATTATAGAGGATATGTTCTGTTCCATAATATCCATGATCGAATCGATCATAAAAAAGATCACCGGATTCCCTGAAGCCTGTGCAATCAATCGGTGGAACTCGAGATTGAGAAGCCTCGCCTCACTGTAGTTGCCTTTGCTCAACCAGTCTTTGGTCTCCTGTATATTCAGCCTTACCTGTTCAAGGGATTCTTCTTGAATACGCTCGGTTGCCACTTTCGCCGAAAAAGGTTCCACTGCTAAACGGGCTTCTGTAAGGTTGGAGATTTTGATCTTGTCCATAGCAAACATATTTTGAAGAAAGTTATTAACAAATTTGGTATTAGGGTCTCGAATGAAAGCACCTCCATCAGCCCCCCTCCTAATCTCCAGGATACCGAAATGCTCTAACAATCTAATGGCTTCGCGGATAGTTACACGGCTCGCCTCAAATTGCTCCATTAATTGACGCTCAGAAGGTAGCTTGTCTCCAGGCCTAAGTTTTTTTTGGAAAACCGCTTCCTTAATCTGGTCCACAATGGCTTGTGAAATCCGGTCAGTATGTACAGATTTAAACATACGTTCAAAATAATTGGGATATCATTTATATATATTAATGTAAGACCTTTGTCAATAAAAAAATTTTTTATTTTTTTCTTCTAAATTTCTTTTTATAAAAGTTTTGAAATCATAATTATTTTAAAGAATTAGCCAATATTATTAATTCCCTTTTTTGGGAAAATGACCACTTTGATGGGTTCTTCGCCTTCGATCTCACCTCCTGCCAACCTCACCGCCTTTTCGGCTTCTTCAAGGGGAAATCGATGGGTTACCATCTTCTCCAGAGGATATCTTCCAGATTCAGCTAATTGGATGGCCGGAATGACGGATCGAAAGTCGTGGCTGAAGACGCCTTGAACCCTTACCTCTTTGAATACGATCTTATCGATAATGAGAGGGATCTCTCTGTCCATTCCGTAAAGACCGGGAAGAATGACCGTCCCTTTCTTCTTCACCAGGTCAATGGCCGTCACACAGCCTTTCGGATTACCGGTCACGTCCATGACCAGATCCGCCATCCTTCCTTGTGTGATCTCTTTGACTATTTCCAGAGGGTCCATCTTTTCCACATTGATGATCTCATCTGCACCAAAGGTTTTTGCCAGTTCAAATCGAGCTCGATCCTTCGTCATCCCTGTTACAATAATTTTTTCTGCGCCTGCTTCCTTGGCCACGATCACTCCAGCTAAGCCCTGCTGCCCCGGACCCTCAATGACCACCGTATCTCCATGAGAAATTTCACCGATCGTACGGAGCCATCGGATCGCATTCCCCAACACGGCACAGATCAGGACTCCCACTTCCGGAAGAAGATCATTCCTGACCCTATGGACCATTGCCCTTGGAGGAAGGTAGAGATATTCGCTGTAAGCGCCCCAGAGATGAGGTGGCTCTTTGCAGGAGATCATCGAACCATACGTAAGAAATGATTCACAGTGAATATAATCCCCTTTCCTGCAGTAGAAACATTCGCCGCAGCCGAAGGCGTACTCCACGATGGCCCGGTCACCTGTTTGAAGCCCATGTCTTCTGGAGGCTTCTTCCCCGATCTCAGCGATCGTCCCGAAGATTTCATGACCCATAATGATGGGGTAGGGCCGAGGTGCCCGAGATGCCTTCCCTCTATACATCCCGACGTCCGAACCGCAGACTCCAACCATTTCGACCTTAAGGAGCCCTTCTTGTGGTCCGATTTTTGGTAGGGGAAATTCCTTTAAAACCATCTTGCCAGGTGACTCAAGAACCATGGCCTTCGAGGTCTTCATCTCTCCTTCTCCCGATCGAAAACCTCTTCCATCAAATCCGAACTTTCCTGTCTCAACACCTCTTTCAACACCCTTCCCATCGTATTCTTTGGTAGATCCGTCCGGTAGACCAGATATCGGGGGATTTTAAATGGGGCCAGTTCCTGAGTGAGGAATTTCAATAGTTCATGATAGGGAAGATGCTCATTACTTTTCAGGACCACATAGGCTTTGACCTCTTCATCTCCAAAACCAGAGGGAGAAGGCACTCCGATCACTGACGATTCCAGTACCTTGGGGTGACGGTTAATCACCGTCTCCACCTCCAGCGCCGAGATGTTCTCTCCCTTTCTTCGAATAATCTCTTTCATCCGGCCGGTGAAGAAGAAGTATCCCTCTTCATCTCGAAAACCGCTATCCCCGGTATAAAGCCAACTTGACCGGACGGTTTCGGAGGTGAGGATTTCGTCCTTGAAATAGCCTTTCATCATTGCCGGGTTTCTGATCACGATTTCTCCGACAGTAAAGGGGGAAGCCACTTCTCCGTCCTTATCCAGAATCATCACTTCATTTCTGATCCGGGCATCTGGATGAGTCATGGGGAGGCCCAATCCTCCATCCTTCGATTCGCCTTCTCTCGGACTCATGATGGCCAGGGGTGACTCCGTCAGACTATAGATGGTTTGTAGTCGAATACCAAATCGTCTCTCAAAGTCTCTGAAATGGCCTTTGGGTGCGCCACCGGCAATCACTTTCCTCACAGAATGGTCGCGATCCTTCTCTGATTCGGGCCTGTTGTAAAGAATATGGGCGATGGCAAGAAGAAGGACGAGTTTCGTGGCCTGATACTGTTTTGCTTGTTCCCATAACTTAGATGCGCTGAATTTTTCGATCAGGATCAAACTCGCTCCGGCGGCCATGCTGCCCATCACGGAATAAGCCTGGGCATTGATATGAAAGAGGGGATTGGCGGTCATTACCCGATCTTCCGGTTCAATGCCAACCATATGGGCATAAGATTCTCCGGTGAGGGTATAGGTTCGGTGGGAGAGCATCACCCCTTTGGGAATGCCTGTGGTCCCGGAGGTGTAAACATAGACGGCATCCTCTTCTTCACCGATAGGTAATGGGTCTAATAATTCCTCCTGTCGATCCAGCCAGGTGGTGAAACGGATGGCCTCTGAAAGGGAATCTCCAAGGACGATGACATTTTGGAGATTCGGACATTCCTTCTTCATCCTCTTATTAAAAAGATCGCCCTCCTCTTTCTCCAGGACGATGGCCTTCGCCTCTGAATGTCGAAGAATATAAAAGATCTCCTTCTCTTTGAGAGCCAGATTGATGGGAACCATGATGGCTCCGATCTTATTCAACCCGAACCACACATAGAGAAACTCCGGTCGGTTGGAGAGCAATAGGCAAACCCTATCGCCTCTTCGAATTCCCAGTTCCAAAAAACCATTAGCAACCTGATTGGCCTTTCGATCGAGTTCCCCATAAGTGATTTTTTGGTCCCGGAAATAGAGGTATACCTTTTCTCGATATCTTTCTACTCTCCCTTCCCAGAATTCCCGAAGACTCATACTCTCCTTTTCCTTCTCAATAATTGGACTCCAAAAATGATCCCGAGTACAGCCATGCCGAAGATATCTGTATAGATACCGGGTTTGATCAGTGTCAACCCTCCTGCTAGAAGAAAGATTCGAGAGAGGTAACCCAGAGACCCGAGCATCTGGCCCATAAGCGCGGACCCCAATGCAATACAACCCAGAATGGCTGTGAAGAAGGCAAAGAGAATATTTAAAAAACTCCCCTGCAGGATCAGCACCGGCTGGAATACAAAGAAATAGGGGACGATATAGGCGATCAATGCCAGACGCATTGCCATGAATCCTACAGCGAAAGGGGGAGCACCGGCAATCCCTGCCCCTGCAAAAGCTGCCAGAGCAATGGGAGGAGTGATGGTGGAAAGGCAAGCATAATAGAAGACAAAGAGATGGGCAGCAAGAGGGAGGACTCCTAATTTGATCAATACGGGGCCACCCAAGATGATGGTTAAAATATAAGCGGCAGAGGTAGTCACCCCCATCCCCAGAATCAAAGAGGTGATGGCGATAAAAGTGAGGGCTAAGGGAAGAAACCCTTTTGAGGCTTCGATAATCAGGGTGGAAAACTTCAAACCGAGACCGGTCTGCGTGACCACCCCGATGACGATCCCCGCACAAGCACAGGCCGTCACTACTTCGAGGCAACCGATTCCTCCCCTCTTCAACGCCTCGATCAACTTCATCGGCCCCATCCAGGTTACCCGCCTGACAAAACTGAAAAGAAAGACCGTCCCTATTGACCAAAGACCTGCTTTCATCGGAGAATAACCAACGGTGAGCCAGTAGACCAACAGGATGGCCGGGATGAGGAGATATCCTCTTCCTTTCAACGTATTCCATAAGTTGGGAAGTTCTTCCTTTGAAAGACCCCTCAGCCCCAATCGGATTGCCTCCAGATGAACCATATAGATCAAAGCGATATAGTAGAGGACAGCAGGAATAGCGGCAGCAATGGCCACTTCAATGTATGGAATCCCCAGCATCTCTGCAATGATAAAAGCCGCTGCACCCATAATGGGGGGCATAATCTGGCCACCCGTGGAGGCGACGGCCTCCACAGCCCCGGCAAAGGTTGGGCTATAGCCCAGCCTTTTCATCAGGGGGATGGTGAAGGACCCGGTTCCAACTACATTGGCCACCGCGCTTCCCGAGATCGTTCCGAAGAAGGAACTGGAAACCACCGCGACCTTGGCAGGTCCGCCTCTAAAATGGCCAGTGATTGAGTTGGCAAAATCGATAAAGAACTCTCCTGTTCCCGATGCAACTAAAAAGCCTCCGAAGAGAATGAAAATGTAGATGAAGGTAGCGGAGACGCCAAGGGGAAGGCCGAAGATCCCTTCGGTGGTAAGGTATTGATAGCTGATCAACGTCTCAAGATCCACCCCCCGATGTCCCCATAACCCCGGAATATATTTCCCGAGGAAGGCATAGAGGATGAAGACCGAAGCGATGATGGGAAGAGCCCATCCCAATACCCTTCGGGTCCCTTCTAATACGAGAAGAATCAAGAGGCCGCCCAACCAGAGGTCTATTCTTGTGGCTGCTCCTCCCCTTAACACCACCTCCTTGAAGGTAACGACGAGGTGGAGCAGTGAAATCACTGAAAAGGCGATAAACACGCCATCGAGTAGCTGAACCCACCATTTCCCCCCTTCCTTCCTCGAGGGATGGAGAAGGAAGATGAGCACAAAGGCAAAGGCCAGATGGACCGGTCTCTGGACCATGGCGGAATAGACACCGAACTGGGCGGTATAGATGTGAAAAAGGGACATGGCCATACCCACCACAGTGATGAGGATCGCCTTCACCTGGGTGGCTTTGCTCACGATGTTTGTCTCCTTTCTCCAGTTTTGTTGATGAACAGCAATACCTTCTTCCACCCTGTTCTCTCCACCACCCGGATGGTAATGATCTCACCGGCCTCGAAATAATTCGAGAGCTCGATCTTCTCTCTTCTCCAGATCAGGGTGTGGTTGGCCAGGTCTCTCGATCCCATCATGAATTCCACCCGTTCCCTCTGTTCATTGATCTCTCTCAGCTCTCCCACCCCATCTGCCCTGAGATGAAAATTGGGATAGAAAAACCCTGCCCCATTGAGATGGGATTGGAAGGTCATATCTCTAAGAAGAATATGGTGATGGCCGTCGATCTGATAATTCTCCTGGAAGAAGGCTCGATCATAGGAATGGAGAAACCAGATGCTAAAACGATCTCCTGAGGAGACAGGAAAAGAGAGAGAGGCCTTCGACCGACCGAGGCTTGAAACTTCCAAGCGATAGGCTGGCCAGAAGGCCCATAACAGAATTCCCATCAGTGCGACTCCGATGATGATCCCTATCAAGAGAGGGCCCTTTTTAATTATCATTGTTCAATTTCCAATTGTTATTTAATAATACCCTTCTCTTTGAAGAAACGGATCGCACCCGGATGAAGGGGAACGGACATCCCCTTATCGGCATTCTCCAGAAGGATCTTCTTGAACTGAACATGGATGGCATCCAGCTCTGCCTTATGATCGAAGACCGTCTTCAAAATCTCATAAGCCAGGTCTCCAGAAAAGTCCTTATGAACAATGAAAAGTCCCATCCAGGCCAGGGTGTGATGGGGTTTGTCCATTCCGGAATAGGTCCCTGCGGGGATGGTCCTTGGAAAGTAGGCAGGAAATTTCTTATTGATCCGGTCGGCCATCTCCGGTTCGATGTCCAAGAATCGAATCTTCTTATACTGGGTCAAATCCATCAGAGTGGGGGCAGGAGTTCCCAGGGTCACGATGCCCACATCGATATTCCCGTCCTTCATAGCTGCCGTCGCTTCGGTATGGGAGATGAACTGCTCTCGGATGTCGTCATAAGTGATGCCATACTCTTTTAAAACGAGACGGGCCATGACCTCTGTCCCGCTGCCAGGGGGTCCCACTGCCACCCTCAGGTTCTTCCCTTTGATATCGGCGATAGTCTTCACAGGAGATTTCTCTTCCACATAAAACTGGATATCGATGGGATACGTGGCGAAGAGGCCGCGGAGCTCTTCATGCTTCTCGGCCTTGAACATCTCCAACCCATTGTAGGCGAAAAAGGCAACATCAGGCATGCTGAGGGCCAGATCTTGTGTGCCTTTGCCAATTGCCCGGATGTTTTCAATGGAGGCACCCGATGGAATAGCCGTTGCGCTGACCCCTTTGACGTACTTGGTGATGAGCGTGGCCACCCCTCCTCCCAGAGGATACCACGTCCCACCGGTACTGGCGGTGCCGATGACCAGTCGCTTTTCAGCGGCATGGCCCACACCCAACAGGATAACCAGTAAGAATAGTGTGATGAAGATAAAGGATCGTTTCATGGTTCTTCTCCTTTCCGATTTAAATATTTTTCCCTCAACACCGTCTTGAGGACCTTTCCTGAGGGATTCCTGGGAAGGTCTTCGACAAACTCAACCGATCTGGGTTTCTTATAACTGGCAAGATTATTTTTACAGTATTCGATCACCTCCTCCCCTTTCATCTTATCCCCCTTTTTTAAGACGACGAAGGCCTTCACCGACTCTCCCCAAATCGGATCAGGGATCCCGATCACTGCCACATCCTGAATCTTGGGGTGATGATAGAGCACCTCCTCGATCTCCCGGGGATAGATATTCTCCCCTCCGCTGACGATCATATCCTTCTTTCGGTCGACGATATAAACAGATCCTTCCTCGTCCATGCAAGCGAGATCCCCTGTGTGGAGCCATCCGCCCCTGAGAGCCTCGCGTGTCGCCTTTCTGTCTTTATAATACCCCTTCATCACATTGGGGCCCCGGCAGATCAATTCGCCCACCCCTCCCACTGGAACCTCTCTTTCCTGATCATCCACGATCCTCACCTCCAAGAAGGGAAGGGGAGGGCCGACACACGCCCTCTTTCGAAGGGAGTCCTTTGCCTTGAGGATCGTAATGCTGGGAGAGGCCTCCGTGCAACCATAGACATCATAAACGCCATGGGCATTGGGAAAGAATTTTAACAATCTCTCTTTGGTCTCATCGGGAAGGATGGAAGCCCCGGTCGTACATTTGGTGACGGAGCGGGTATCGTATTTTTCCACATCCGGGAGAGCAAGCAGGAGATGATACACGGCGGGTGCCCCTGAGATCACATTTACTTTCTCTTTTTCGATGATCTCCATCACACCCCGGGGTTCGAAGCGCTTGATGAGGATGCTCGTCCCGGCCATGGCCACCCGGACGGTGAAGTGATTATTCAGGGCGGCGGTGTGGTAAAGGGGCCCAATGACCAGGGAAATCTCTCCCTCTTTGTCCTCCCTGCCCGTTATGGTGTTGATGAGATTCCACAGGATGTTCCCATGAGTGATAAGCGCACCTTTCGGTCTTCCTGTTGTTCCGGAGGTATACATCAGTTGGCACTCATCTTTTTCGGAAAGACGAACGGATGGTTCTCTATTTTCGGATTTCTCCAGAAGCCTCTCATAATCATGAGCATCCCTCACGCGGTCTCCTATGGAGATAAAATTCTTAATCCGATGGGGCTGGGACCGGATGGTATTGACCAGGTCTGAAAATTCTTCCCCAAACACAAAGAAGTGAGCATCGGAATGATCCAGGATATATCGAACCTCATCCGGGGCGAAACGAAAATTGATGGGGGTGAAAACCCCGCCCGCCTTGGCCGTCCCCCAATAGGCTTCTACGAAATGGTTTGAATTGAAAAGCAGGACAGCGACCTTCTCCCCTTTTCTCAAACCCAATCGGAGAAGGGAGTGGGCGAATCGATTGACACGTCCATTAAATTCCTGATAGGTGAACCGCTTCTCCTCAAATAGAATGGCAATCCGTTCAGGAAATTTGTTGGCCGTAAGGGTGAGAATTTGGCCTACATCCATAAGGGTCTTCTTCTTTTTTACAAGAATCTATTAAAAATCAAAGGATCCGTCAAGTAAGTTGACAAAAGAGGCAATTTTCGATATCTTCTCATCCGCCTAAACTGCGGAGAGGGGTTAAAAAATGATTACGGAATTTAGAGGAAAATATCCTAAGGTTGATCCAACCGCCTTTATCGCTGAAAATGCGATGGTCATTGGTGATGTGGAGATAGGTTCGGGGAGCAATATCTGGTTTTACAGCATCGTCCGAGGAGATCAGAACTATATCCGGATTGGGTCAAACTGCAACATCCAAGATGCCTGTATCCTTCATGTGGAAAATGATCTTCCCCTAATCATTGGAAATAATGTAGCATTGGGCCATCGAGTGGTGGCCCATGGATGCAATATTGGAAGGAGCTCCTTGATCGGAATTGGTGCCCTCGTGCTAAATGGGGCTGAAATTGGAGAAGAATCCATCATCGGTGCAGGATCAGTGGTCACGCCCCATAGTATTATCCCGCCAAGAACCTTAGCCTTGGGAAGTCCCGCAAAACCGGTCCGACCTCTTAAAGAGAAAGATTTCGAATTGATCCGGCAAACCATAAAGAACTACCAAGATTTAAAGGAGATTTATCAATCCTTTCCCAGCAATAGGGAGAAATGACAATAAGACTTTCTCAGTAACAGCGTTTGGAATCTTCTGGCCCAAAATTTGCTTAATATCTTTTCGTTTTTTGATATATTAAAGGAACCTTAAATACATGCGTGCCTTTGCATCGGCTTGGCCAGAGCGCCACATTGTGCAAGAGGTCCTTGCACAAATTACATGGTACCATTTAATAGCTCTGAGGCAGAACAGATGGTATCACAAAATGTGATACCACATAAAAAGTATTTCGGCGGGTCACTCCCTTATGCGTTTACAGAACAAGGTGTAGCAATGCTATCGAGTGTATTGAACAGCGAGAGAGCCATTAAGGTAAATATTGAAATCATGAGGGCATTTGTCAGACTCCGGCAGTTACTTGCCTCAAATAAGGAGCTTGCTATAAGGCTGGATGAGCTCGAAAAGAAATATGATGCCCAGTTTAGGGTAGTCTTTAATGCCATCCGGGAGTTAATGAGGCAGCAAGAACCCGCACCTCCCAAGAAACGAATAGGGTTCTTGGTGGAAGAACCGCGTGTGCCCTACGAATCCTCAAGAAGATCTAAAAAAAGGAACAAAAATTTTATGGTGCTTTGAAAGATGTTTTCGTAGTCGCAAAAATTGAAGGCGAATCAGGTTACATCAACCTGAAAGGAATGCGTCTTCGTGGGGAATACAAGAAACCGATTGAGGAAGGACGATTGTTACTGCTTTCACCTTTCAAAGAAAATCAAAACGTAACACAGCAGACTCAATCTCCTATCCGAATTCAAATTCACCCCCTCCCTAGCCCTCCCCCTCGAGGGGGAGAGAGAGGGTGCCATTCGAAGGATATCGGCATAAGGCATGTCCGGTCTGAATTCAACCTCAGTCATATAGTCACTGACCTTCAGGTCGGGAATCGGCTTGATCTTTGCTTCAGCAACTTTTTCTATACTGAAATTTTCAAGCAATTTCTGGTGACCCTCCTCTTCCTTGGCCAATTCCAAAAAGAGTTCCTTCGCCCCTGAATATTTTGCTGACTGACTGACCCCCGTATAAAACTTGAAGGCCTGAATCTCTTTGTCAATGGCAAACTGAATGATCTCCTTAAATTTCTTCTCCTCCATAAGCGCTCCTTTCTATTCCTACTTCCTTTTAAATGATTTCTCCCACTCAGATCCTAAACCCCGTCCCATTCTAACATACATTTTGATTTGATTTTAGATTTTTCAATCTACAATCCGCAATCCGAAATCCCCTCACCCTTCCCATCTCCCCCTGCCTACCGGCAGGCAGGCATTGGGGAGATGGCGGGGTGAGGACTCAGTCTCCCCAACTCCAGAGACCGGTATTGTGAAGGCTATAGTACTGATCGTTTAGCAGCTTCTCATGGAGAGCCTCCTCATCGGCTAAACGTTTGCACATATCTTTTCCCCGTGGGTCTTTCGTTAACTCAGCCAACGATCGATAGTAGGCGTGAGCTTTTTTCTCCTCTCGGATCGCTATTTTCAAAGCATCCATATCGGTGAGCTGGTCCTGGCCTTTAGATTTCTCCGCCTTCAAAGGAAAGGTCTTCTTCTTAAGGGTCGTCCCTTCGTAGAGAATCCACTCCCCCTTCTCCTGAAGCGATTTGAGGAGGTTTTTCAGCCTCTGATAATGATTCATTTCGAATTCGGAAAGTTGCTGAAACATATCCCTCCCTTTGGGGTTTTTTGTCATCTTGGCAGCTTTCGAATAAGTCTGATGGGCTTCTTTCTCCGCTTCCATCGCCACTTTTACCGCCTTGATATCCTCGCGCTCCATCCATGGTAGCTCTTTTCCGCAGGTTTTGCATGAAAGTTTTTTCTCTCTTTTGATGACATCCGCTACATTCTCAAACCCCTCAAGAGTCATATCCGCTTCAGCACCACAATGCTGACACGTATAAGTCTCTTTCACACTCTTGCCCATGGTCATCTCCTTTCCAACATCATTTGGCCAATGCCTCGATCATCTCCCTGCAGAATGCAGGCAGATCATCGGGTTTCCTCGAAGTGATCAGGTTACCGTCTCTGACGACCTCCTCATCCACATAGGTTGCTCCGGCATTGACCATATCGTCCTTGATTGCAAAGAAGCCGGTCACCTTCTTCCCCTTTAACATTCCGGCGGAGACGAGCATCCAGCCCGCATGGCAGATGGCTGCGATTACTTTTCCCTTCTGATGGGCCTCTCTGACAATCCTGACCATCTCTGGATAGCGTCTCATCATATCCGGTGCATAGCCTCCAGGGATGACCACACCATCATATTTTGACATATCGATCTCTTTCGCTTCTTTATCCACTTCTACAGGATACCCGTATTTTCCAGTGAAGGTTCGGCTGCTTCCCGATCCCACCACCGTGACATCAGCCCCTTCCTCTTTCAATCGATAATAAGGGACCCAAAGTTCCAGATCCTGGTAGAGGTTCTCTGCAAGGAGAACAACCTTTTTCCCTTTGAGTCGCATCTTGTTTTTCTCCTTTCCATTTCTTTAATATTTAAAACGGTATCCGCAGCAAAGGTATAACCGCAATTAGAACATTTCCATTGAGTCATTGAATTCACCTCCCCTCTTTAGTAATGAGTTTGGAGTTAAGAGTTCGGAGAATTTTCTAAATAATTATTAATTTTTTTACTCCGAACTCCGAACTAATGACTCCGAACTTTTATTCGGTCTTCATAAATGAGTTTCCTTCCAGCCTCAAAGGCATGTTGGAGGGCATCGGGATGCTTTAGGATATCCTCCTTTGCATCGATTCCCCGGAAGACCAATTCGCCTATATATTCGGCGTTGAGGACATCAAAAAAATATTTGGTAGTCAAAATCGCTCCCTCAAAAACTCTCTGCCCCTTCGTTCCGCCCACAGAGATCAGAAACCCCTTTCGCCTCTTTCCCTCCTTACCCAGAGATGGATCTTTCACTAGGTACTTTCTTGCCCAGAAGGCCTGAGTTCGGTCCACGAGGGCTTTGGCCCAGGCGGTGATGCCATAAAAGAAGATGGGCGAGGCGAGGATGATGACATCTGCCTCCAGCAGCTTCGGGTAGATCTTCTGCATATCATCAAGGATGACACATTCCCCGGTCCGGTCACATCCGTGGCATTCTTTGCACGGGGTGATCGTGAAATCAGTGATAAAGAGGCGCTCTACCTCTGCTCCTTCTGCCTTCGCTCCTTTGAGGGCTTCTTCCAAAAGGAGCTCCGTGTTACCTCCTCTTCTCGGACTGCCAAAAATTCCTAAAACCTTCATCGAACTCTCCTATCATATCTAATCTCTCCAATTCCACGTAGGGAACGGTTTGAAACCGTTCCCTACAAAAAGGGGAAGGGGGTTTTCATATCCATGGGATTGAACCAAGCTCCCTTAAACCATCCAACTGGGGTTTCTCGATCCCTTTGTGCTAGATCAGCACCTTAAAAACCTCACCCAACCCAGCTTCCGGTTCAATCAGGTGCTTCAATGAAAGTCTCAATCGGAGTCCATCCAATTCAGATATTTTACTTCCCAACGACTCCATTTCCTGAAGTATACCCAACCCCATGAGGAATTGGTACTGGGGGACGAGGCCGGTGAAGTGGAGACCTATCTCTTCACCCTTCCTGATCAGGCCGGTGAAGTTAATATGGGAAGTAATGTCCTGTTCTCCCAATCTCTCATAAGGATTTTCTGAAATCTGATGTTTGTGATAACAAAGAAGCGTTCCCTCTCGACGATGTGGAGCATAAAGTTCACCAGAGAGATAGCCGTAATCGATCGTTAAAACAAAACCCCTTTTCAAAGATCGGCTTACTTTTTCCATCCACTCCAGGGCATTTAAATTCACCTCTGACTTCTGGCCTTCTTGGAGAGTGATGTCCATGGATCTGAGGTAGTTAGAAATCCGTGGATCGGAGAGTTCTTCCCACCGCTCCTCCAATTGGCCGTTATGATGGGTGACATAGACCTCTTTCAAATTCCCCTGATCGAGAACCACTCTGCGAACAGGAAAGGCATCAACCAGTTCATTGGAGAGGAAGCAGCCCTGGATTTGAATTTTACCATTTTCAAACTCTTCCGGATCCCTCCAGATGATCTTTCCCTCTCTTTCCTGCTCAGCCAGTCTTTCTTTCTGTTCTTTTAAAAAATGGGGAGCAGTTTCAAAGAGGTGATAGTTGAGCCGGTGGTAGAAAGGAGGTGCATTTGTTTTCGCCCAATTCAGGATATCCTCACAGAGAAACCCTCTTCCTGCTCCCATTTCAACCACATCAAAGGTCTCCCCTCCAAGGATCTCCGACATCTGGGAGAATTGTTTTCCGATCAATTGGCCAAAGAGGGGATGAACGCAGGGGCTTGTATAATAATCCCCCTCTTTACCGATGGTTGTTCCCTTTGACCGGTAATAGCCATATTCCGGATGATAGAGACACCATTCCATGAATTGAGAGAAGGGAATGGGGCCTCTTTCATCGATTTGAGAGAGAATGAATTTTCTCAGCCCTTCATCCCCGTTCTGATTTGCTTTTTCCATATCCAGAGGAGCTCCCTGTTGTGGTATCCAGACTGAACCAATTCCCACCCATCTTTTCTCACGTGGAGGGAAGCCCTAACCCTGCCATGAACCACATGGGGTTCAGGAATAGGTTTGGAACGACCATGTCCTTTACCATCCCGGATCAGCCTCACAATGCCTGAGATTCCACCATGCGATCTCAAGTTGAAGTCATTTTGAAATCCATTCAGAGGTGAGGGGAAGATATTGATATGAATATTTTCCCCTAAACTGTTTAATATGATTTCTCTTCCGGTGATATTTTCTACCCTGTTGAGGATAAAGATATTAAAACGCTCTTCAGATAATAAAGCTTTGACCTGATAACCGCTATTGAGTATCACCACTTCATGGCCTTCTCTCTCCAGGCATTCTCTTAAATAATCACGACTGGTCATGTCGTGATCAACGATACAAATTCTATCTTTCATTATCCATCCTCTTCCAAGATGAGTTCACGAAGTTGATTTTCTGGAAAGGGGATGTCACCGCCTCTGTTCGATGCGATTTTCGAGGATGACCTGGTCAATGATCTCTCCACAAAAGATGCATCTCCATCCGAAAAATTCTTCGCATATGCCGTAGAATTTTTCGAAGATCATGACCCCACCGCAACGTTTGCACTTCATATTAACCTCCTCAGTGTGGTGAAGCCTCATCCCATCAAGGCTTGGCTTCCGGGTAACCGAATTTAAAATATTGGTATTTTTAGTTGTCATATACACTGCCAAATTGTGAAAGACACCCAAACGACTTTCCTGCAAATTTATAAGCAATTTCCATACCAAAAAAAGATTTTATAAGGATATTGATAAGTTATCGAATTTCAAGAAGGAAAGTATGGGGAGGAATAGAAATTGGCAATGAATATGATGTCTATTTTTGAACCATAGTTTTGTGCAAATAACCTCCTTAAATTAAAAAAATATTTTAATTTTAATAAATTATACCTATGTCTATTTTTAGACAGACCTATATCAATTTTATTCCTTTATCAACTCATAACGCCTCATTTTTCCATAAAGTGTGGATCGATTAATTTTCAACTTTCTGGCTGTCTGATGTTTATTCCAATTGGTTTCCTCGAGGGCCTTTAAAATGATGCTCTTTTCGTAATCCTCAAGGGAAACCAGTTCCTGTTCTGGCAATGGTTTCTGTAAAAGGTATTGAGGAAGGTCTTTTGGTAATATTTTCTCTGCCTTAGCAATGATGACGGCATGTTCGATGACATTCTCTAATTCACGCACATTGCCTGGCCAGGAGTGTGACAGGAAGATCTCCATCACTTCGGAGGAAAAACTTCCCGCTTCCCTTCCCTTCTCTTGTGTGAATTTTTTTAGAAAAAGGGATGCCAGAAGCGATATGTCATCCTTTCGCTCACGAAGGGGTGGGACGAAGATGGGGAGGACATTGAGCCGATAATACAAATCCTCTCGAAATGTGCCCTTCTTCATCCCCTCTGTCAGATTTTTATTGGTGGCAGCGATCACCCTGACATCGACCTCCAGGGTTTCTTCTCCTCCCACTCTCTCAAATCGATGATCCTGCAGGACGCGAAGAAGCAGGATCTGGGTGGGAGGCGAAACCTCACCGATCTCATCGAGGAAGATCGTCCCTCCATGAGCCAGTTCAAATCGTCCAATTTTTCGGCGAATGGCACCGGTGAAAGAACCCTTTTCGTGACCGAAGAGTTCACTCTCCAGTAGGTTCTGAGAATAAGCGGAGCAGTTGGCGACCACGAAAGGCTTTGATTTCCTGTGGCTATTAAAATGGATGGCCTTAGCGATCAATTCCTTTCCCGTGCCGCTTTCCCCCTGGATGAGGACGGTCGAATCGGTATTCGAAATATCTGAGATCAATTCAAAGATTTCTTGCATCCGGGCATTCTTCCCGAGGATGTTCCCAAAACTGTAACGTTTTTCGAGCGCCTGGGTCAAATCCATTTTCATTTCCCTAAGGCAAGCCCTTTAACAATTTGTTTGGGACCGTCCAGGGCTTATGCATTGATATCTTTATAATAACGGGGTAAATTATCTTTATGGAGGATTGTAAGATTCTCTCGGCATTGAGAAAAGGGAGGGTCCTCACTCCGGCTCGTTTCGGTTGCCTTGGAGGAATTCCCACTCTGAATATCACCAATGGGTGCCTCTTTCGATGCGCCTACTGTTATGCCCGGGGATACAGCCAGGCCCCCATGCAAGGAGAAGTCCGTCTCTATCTCAACCTCCCCGATCTCTTGAAAGAGGAGCTTTCGAGAAGAAAGACCCTTCCCCAATGGGTGATCCTCAATACCTCGTCAGACTGTTTTCAACCCCACCCAGATATTCTCCATGTCACCTATGAGGTTATCCGGATTCTCTTAGACCATAGGATGGGAATCTCCTTTTTAACCAAGGGGATCATTCCTCAACGGTTTTTTGAGCTCTTGAGACGATCTCCCGATAAGATACTTGCCCAGATTGGACTGGTTTCATTATCCAACCGATACTGGAAAGGTTTTGAGCCCAATACCCCCTCTCCGGAAAGAAGGATGGAGAATATTCAAAGACTGAAAGAGATCGGAATTACTCCGGAGGTCAGGATCGATCCTATAATTCCCTTTATCACGGATACCAAAACTGAGATGGAGGCCCTCCTCGGACGCTTGAAGGAAAGGGGGATAAGGAGAATCACTCTCAGTTATCTCCACCTCCGACCGGCCATCCAGAGACAATTGATGGAAGAACTTTCGCCTGTGCATCGAAGGCTCATCGAATCCTGCTTTAAAACTCAGGAGTGGAAAGCGGTGGGTTCTTCAACAAAGACGAAACTCCTTCCAAGGGCAATTCGAGAGAGAGGGTATAAGAGGATCAAAGAGACGGCTGAACATATTGGAATCACGGCCGTGGTCTGCCAGTGTAAGAATCCGGACCTGAAGGGAGATCTTTGTAGTTCGGGAAGGGCAAAGGTTCATTTGAGAAGAACGCTTCCAGTGCAACTCCCGTTGTTTAGATGTTAAAGGTGGGAACTTTAAAATCCGAAATCCGAATATCGAAATCCCTGCCTGCGCCTGCCTGCGGTAGGCAGGGCAGGCAGGCGAAACAATTCCTGAATTCAAATGATCAAATTTCAAAACGAAAAAGCTTTAAATTTTGTATTTCGGTCATTCGAATTTGTTTCGAATTTCGCCTGCCCGCCGAACAAGTTCTTTGGCAGGCGGGGATTTCGTGCTTCGAATTTAGAGTTTAATTGGTTTCACAAGGTGGGATCTTTACGATCAGTTTCTTCTTCTTTGCCGGAGTGAGGTCCTCTTCTACCTTCCAGTCCTTTTTGGCAAAAGAATCCTGTCCCTTGATCAGAAGCCAATCTTTTCCTGTACCCCTCCCTTTCATCAGGATGAGGGAAAAACTTCCTTTTAATTTCTTCCCATCCAAGGTGAAACTCAACATTCCCTTCTTCACGGAGGTTTCCGGATCTCCTTCGGATCGAAATTCGCCCGAGTCCCAGATGAGGACCGCTCCAGCTCCATAATGTCCCTGAGGAATCATCCCTTCAAAGTCCCCGTATTCAAGCGGATGATCCTCCACCATGACGGCAAGTCTTTTTTCCGCAGGATTCATGGAAGGGCCCTTAGGGATGGCCCAGGATTTGAGGACGCCAGCGATCTCCAATCGAAAATCGTAATGAAGACGGGTGGCGTGGTGTTCATGGACAACAAATTTCATATTCCTTCCCTCTGAAATTCCTCAATTTAAATTTCAAATTCGCCTCCTTCATAAAAACCTTTCAGGATTTTAAAGATTCCTTCTTGAGGGCAATCAGAATTCCAGCGAAGATTGAAATTCCTCCGAGGACTTTCCAGATCGTCAGTCCTTCTCCCAAAATAAAGTAGGCCAAAATCGTGGATCCGATGGGTTCTCCCAGAATGGTCACTGCTACCTAAGGATGCCGGAAGATATTTCAAAGCCCAGTTGAAGGTGGTATGGCCAATTAATTGGGGGATGAGGGCAAGGAGAAAGAGGAAGAGATAGGTCAAGGAAGAATATCCGAAGAAGGGCTTTTGAAAGGCGAGGGAAAGAATGATCAATACCATTCCAGCAGTTGAATAGACCGGGAAGATATAGGAGAGGAGATCTTGCCCCTTTCTCATCTTTCTACCTACGAGAAGATATCCTGATGCAGTGATGGCACCCAGTAAGGCCAATCCATCTCCCATCAATGCCTCTCCTGATATGGCCACATCCCCAAAACTGATCAACCCACTGCCCAGAACCGAAAGGGTAATCCCTAAGATTAAATTCAATCCCACTGCTTCTTTGAAGAAGAACCAGGCCCCTATTCCAACAAAGATGGGATTGGTAGAGACCAGAACGACTGAACTGGCTACAGAAGTATATTTCAATGAAGCGATCCAGAAGGCGAAATGGAGGCTCAGAAAGAGGCCGGAGAGAATCAACCATCCCATTTCGTTCCGCCCCCATCCCTTCCAAATTTTTTGATAACCGGCAAAGGGCACCAGAATCAGGGAAGCGAGGACCATTCTGTAGGCTGCGATGGTCAATGCCGGGGCATCACAGAGCTTGATAAAGATCGAAGCTGTGGAGATGGCTATGATCCCGATGGGAAGGAGGATATAAAGACGAATCATCTGGATAAACTTATCCCAATTTGAAATACTCTTCAAGCCCCCACCCTCTCCTCCCCCGCAAGTGCCTGTGTCGCAATGGCGTGGAAGGGACAGGGAGCCAGCTTTGGAAGCTTTAGAATTGCGGTTACTTGAAGGCGAGGGCTACCACCCCTAATGCTTAAAAATAATGTTTGCCTGGGAACCAAGCTTATGATTTTATTTGCTAAAAGGTTCCGCTCTAAAGCTTCCTCAGCCGCCTCTCTGTCCCTTGGCCAACGTGTAGACCGCCGAATGATTGTTTTCGATCTTCAGCCCTCTCTCTATTGTGACACAGTCTCCAAGTGGGGTAGGAAAAAGGCGGAGGGAAATTGACAGGGAGTTAAAAAATGGATAGGGTATTAAAAGAGCTGGAAGGAGGGATGAATATGGACATATTCGAACTAATGAAGAAGGATGGACATGAACAGATCATCTTCAACTTTGATAAAGAGACAGGGATGAAGGCGATCATCGCCATTCACGACTTCACGCTGGGCCAGACCTTTGGTGGAGTGAGGATGGTCAACTATGCCTCCATGGAGGATGCCCTTCGAGATGCCATGAGATTGTCCAAGGCCATGACCTATAAATGTGCTGCGGCCGATGAAGACAAGGGAGGGGGAAAGGCTGTCATCTGGGGTGATCCGGAGAAAGATAAGAGCGAAGCCTTTCTCAGAGCCTTTGGCAGATTCGTCGAAATGTTAAAAGGTCGTTTTGCCACAGGGGCTGATCTCAATCTTAACATGATGGATGGTTCCATCATGGGAAAGGAGAGTCAATATATTCTTGGTAGGCCTAAAGAGGAAGGAAGTTCTGGTAGTACTGGAATTACGACAGCGCTCGGGGTCTATGTAGGGTTGAAGGCATGTGCGAAATTCCTCTGGGGCGATGAGACCCTTCGGGGCAAAAGGATTGCCGTCCAAGGACTCGGTGCAGTAGGAGAACCTTTATTGAAACATTTAAAGGAAGGAGGATTAGAAGTGATTGCAACCGATGTGAGAGAAAAAACCCTCCAGCGCCTTCAACCCCAGTACGGATTCGTGACAATCAAACCTGATGCCATCTATGAAGTGGAGTGCGATATCTTCTGCCCCTGCGCTATTGGCGGCATATTAAATGATAAGACCATTCCCAGATTAAAATGTAAACTGGTTGCAGGTTGCGCCAACAACCAGTTAGAGGATGAAGAGCGTCATGGCAGAATGCTCCATGAGCGAGGCATCCTCTATACACCAGATTTCATCATCAATGCGGGAGGTGTGATCCAGGTGATTGATGAAATCCAGGGATATAACCCCGAGCGAGCGAAGATGAAGACAGAGCGAATCTACAACCGCCTTCTCTCCATCTTTGAGATGGCTAAGAAAGAAGGTATCCTCCCTCTGGAGGCTGCCAATCGCTATGCGGAATCACGCATTCGCGAGATTCAAAAGATCAAACGTCTCTATGTGCCAAAATAGCTGCTTGGAAAATAAAGTCTAAGGTTCAACGGTTAGCGTAAGGAGGCCGGTTTCGTTAAGACGATGAACGTTAAATGGGCTTTCTAACCTTAACCCTAACCCAAAGACTATTTTTATGGGTCGGGGTGTCGTACCCGTTATAATGGATTACTATGCAAAGAAAGGTCTCTCTTTCCATTACCGATGCCTATCGTCAACGATTTCCTGAATTGAGTTTTGGGATTGGGACAATCGAGGCCTGTACCTATTTTGAGAAGTCCGAGCCATTCAAACTCTACAAAAGAGAACTCCTTCGAAAGATGCGAAGGCGGGCCAACCTGGCTCAAATCGAAGAGCGGATCCATCTCTATGATCAATTCTTCGAAGACTGGGGGTATCCCTGTCCTCTTCCAGGCCACCTGAAACGGACCATTGAGATGGGATTCCCAATCGTCAACCTCTATATCGATACGCATATCATTGCAGAGATGTGTCATGGCATTCTCATGGCGATTCAGGATCTGGATCGTTTTCAAGGCGAATGGAGGCTTGACCGCGCTCAGGAGAGAGAGACATTTCAGGGGGTCTCAGGGAAGATGATCCGCTGTAAGGAGGATGAAATTGTTCTTCGCGATGGAGAAGGGATGGTCTGTTCCCTTTTTCAAGGCCCAGATTTTAAAACGAGAGTGGAGCCAGCAAGCAGAAATATTGTGGTCTATGTTTTTACAGCACCAGGGATTCAGGAAATTCAAGTGTCAGATGGGATTCAATTGGCGATCGAGATCCTGGAAAAATTCGGTCACGGAACAGACTCTTGGTGGAAAGTTTTTAAACCATAAATATCGTGATTCGTGTCACGTGTCGCGTGTCCGATGAACTGATAAGAAAGCATCAGAGGTCCGCGGACACGGATAACGGTCACGGACACGTTTCTTGAAGGAGATTCGCATGCCTATTGTTCAGATTAGTATGATTGCAGGAAGGACACCAGAGAAGAAAGAGCAGCTCATGAAGAAAGTGACAGATGCCATTATGGAAGTTCTTCAGGTTCCAGCGGATCGTGTTCGAATTATCCTCAACGAAGTCCCAAAAGAGAATATAGGGTATGGAGGGGTTCCACTCTCTAAAATAGATCAATGAAACTAACAGAAAGCAGAGCACCCAGAGCATAACGTTTAAACTCCTTTCGCTTTTGGGTATTCTGAAATCACAATTTGTGATTACAAACGATTTTGAGGTTACTTTTTAGGGTCACAAACTGTGACCTTTTAAGAAAGTTACAAAGAGAGAGGCCGCCATTTGCGACCACATCCGGAAATGATCTTGACGTGACCATTTGGAACTTCACGGAAACAATCGAGTTCTTTTTTATGGTAGGTTTAATTGGGGGTAAAGATCTATCTTTTAGATAAATCTCCTACTTTCTCTTTTGTGATTCTAAAAATTCCTTCTGTAAGTTTCTCTGCGCTTCCAATGGAATCTTTGGCTTCTGTCTTAGAGATTCTACTATCAATCTCATAAACAAATTGATGTCTTTTTCGCCTCATCCTGTGAAATTTATTAATCAAAACTCGATACTCCTCGCCAAGAATTCGAGAACAAAACTCTCCTACCGTTTTGTGCTGATCTTTTCCCTTCGGTCGGTATTCAAGATAAAGCATCAAGGCTCTTCCAGCCCGAAGCATTGAGTGATAGGTAATCGTATAGGTCCACTCTTCGTCGACGTCGAGCGTTGCACGTGCCGTCCTTAAGTCTTTGTGCGTTCTTTCAAGGGCCTTTTTGACTTTGCTCAAATCGGGTTCTACTCTTTCAATCAGGCCTTGAGACTCAAGGTCGTTTAATTTCATTTTCCTCACCGATCAATATGATTTTTGGGTTGTTGAGAACGGTTTTTATGAAACTATCCTTTGACTTGATTTTTTCACGAAATTCTCTCACAGAATAAAATATCATGTTAATTGCCCTTCCTAATTGTTGCTCAGCTTCGGAAAGGGCATCCTCTATTTCATCAAGATTTGCTTTTCCAACGACAATCAAATCCACGTCACTTTCGGTTTTTTCCTGATCTTTTGCAAAGGAGCCATAGACAAGAGCATATTTTATTCCATCGATTCTTTCCAGAGCAGTTTTAATCACTCCAACCACACCAGCCGTCTTCAGGATCAGTCCTTTCATCTCTTCAAAAAAAGGAGAATGTTTATTGACTCTGAAATATTTTTGTCTACCTTCTGTTTCTGAAACGAGTATCCTTAAACCTTCCAATCGAGCCAGTTCCCTGCTCAAGTTCGTCGAATCCTCTTTGAGCAAAGATTCCAGTTGTCTGACAAAAAAACGCTCGTCCACATGAGTAAAGAACCAACCCAATACCTTTGCCCTCAATTTAGATCCGAAAAGTTTTTTTGTCACGCAAATGCTTCCTTATGAACAGTTGCAGTAAATAATACTACAATTGCAGTAAAAAAAGCTACAAAATTTTGAGACCACTTCTTCAACGGGTGCATCCTTCAATCCGGATTTGGATTGCTTTATCTCCCTATCTTTTTTATCTTCCATCTCCCCTTTCTCCTTCTCCTCATCTCCCGATCCTGCATTCCCTTATTCCTCATTCCTTGGCGGTTTCGTACAATTTCTCAGGTTTAAGACATTTTTGGCCAATTTTTGATCAGCTCAATTTCTCCTCTCAGTGAAAAGCCTTATAAATCAAAAAGTTATAAACAAACTCTTCTGGCACAAAAAATGCTTAATTATTCTCAGCATGATCTATTTCTGGTGTAGTAAGGGCAACCATACAGCAGGTGGGAGGGGATGCTTAGATCGCTCTGAGGTGAGGTATTGGTTAGTCGGTATTGTTGTTCGTCGGTATCATCCATAAAGAGGTTGGCCCTACCCTATTAACATAGCGCATAACGTGGTGGGCAAAGGACATAAAGGAGTGCGCCAATGGAAAAATCAACTTCCAAGTCGCCCCTAAAGGAGCCTCTCCTGAGGCTTCCGGGGCAATCTATGGATGAGCAAATTAATTGCCTTTTAAATGAGAAGCAGTTTAATTACGCCCTGTTTGCATTCGGTTTCTTCCTCCTCGCCATGGGCGCTTGGATACAAGTCTTCACACACTCTCAGCTTAATCCGTGGCTATTGGTTGCTGTGGCAATTGTTGTGATTGTGTACTGTGCATTTGCGTTTAGGCAGACCGCAAAGGAGGTACGGCGGCTGAAGTTAGGCCGGGACGGCGAGAGGGCTGTCGCCGAGCAACTCGATGTGGTAAAAAAGGAAGGTGCTATTGTCTTCCATGACCTGATAGGTGATGGCTTCAACCTCGACCATGTCGTCCTATCGAGTCGAGGTGTCTTCGTCGTGGAGACCAAGACGCACACTAAGCCTATTAAAGGGTCACCATCTGTTACCTTTGACGGGAAAACACTTCTTATTAATGGGCTTGAACCTGAACGTGATCCAGTCTCTCAAGCTGAGGGCAACGCAAGATGGCTTGCCCAAATGCTTCGGGCCACCACCGGAAAGGATTTCGCTGTGCGGCCTGTTGTGTTGTTCCCCGGATGGTTTGTAAAACCCTTCCCCAAGGGATCTTCTGTTTGGGTTCTGAATCCCCAAGCCTTGCCGTCATTCATTCAACACGAGCCTACCCAGATCAGTGAAAGCGATCTGCACTTGGCCGCCTATCATTTGGCTCGTTACATAAGGACGCGCACTCAGGGCTTCAACCCGTATTAGTTCTCAATGAGGAGGGGTTACAAGGACAGGGTGTCATCAATAGGAAAGTTGGCCATTTCAAATGCGGAATGTGGATTTAAACTGATTATTTTATTATTGAGTTACTCGAAGTAAGAATACATCAAGAGGAAGAGTGCAGAGCGACCATTAGATTTCAGATTTTAGATGGCAGACTTGTCATTTCTCTCCCCTCCTCAACCAATGCAATAGAGGTTGAATTTAAGGGAATATTCTGATATATTTTGATTATCAGAATAAGGAGAATTTTTATGGAAAACATTGCTACCGCCCCTAAATTGGTGCGAGTCAGATCAAGGGGTCAACTCACCATCCCGCAGGATATGAGAGAAGCCTTAAATCTTGATGAGAACACAGGTCTTAACATCTTTCGGGTTGGCAAGGTATTGATTCTGTCTCCCAAACGCTTGCAACGAGCCTCGTTGGCTAAGGAAGTGGAACGAGAAATGAAACGTCAAGGATTGACCTTGAAAGATCTCATTTCAGACCTAAGGGTTCAAAGGGAGAAATACCTTGCAGAAGCCTACCCGGAAGATTAAGGTTTTTATCGACACCAATGTCCTTATTGCTGGGGTGAATTCGGTTACTGGGGCATCGGCAACCATCCTGGACTTATGTGAGACAGGAGTTATCCAGATGGTGGTTAGCCAGCAAGTTTTAATTGAAACCGACAGAAATTTTGCAGCAAAGTTTCCTCAATTGGTTGGCCGTTTCCGTCAGTTCATACACAATTTAGCACCTCTGATGGTTGAGGACTCGACCCCGGAGTCTATAAAGAAGACGGCCACCATCATTGATCGTAAGGATGCGCCCATTCTGGCTGCAGCGCAGAATGCCAATGTAGATTTTCTGATTACGTTAGATAAGAGGCACTTTCTCAATCCAAAAACGAGACAGAAAGTGATGTTGAAGGTTGTAAGTCCAATAGAATTCTTACAATCCTTTGAGAGGTTGTTCCTTGAAGAATAAATTGGGTGTAAAAAAGTCCTGGCGGGGGCGTAGTTAAATTATTTAAGAAACCAGCAAAGAGTCCCTCAGTATTTTTGACACTTCTGCCGTCAGCTCGCAAACCTTTTCAGCCAAAGGGATATGAAGGGAAGCGATCCCGCAACTGGGAGTAAGGATCGCCCTCTGAAGGAGGGTTTGATCAATTCCATTATTAGAAAGTGTCTCAACCCCTTCTTTAAAACGTTTGACCAGACTTTGAGCATCCTCTTTTAACACATCCTCGCTCGTTGGAACGATGCCCCAAGCCAAAATGCCTCCTCGTTCTAAGAATGCTTCTAATTCTTTTGGATAGAGGGAGAGGTTCTCTAAATAACCATAGGCATCGAAATCGAGGTTCGTCGAAAGGAGCACGCTCCAGTCCGTATTTCCACAGCAGTGGACACCCTTTAATCCCTTCACGGCATCAAAACATTCATTTAAAGAATGAACGACATCCTCCTGATTCAGGCTTGAAAAGGCAGAGCCCAATGAGGAAAGGGAGGGTTCATCAAAAAAGATTATTGTTGGAATTCCAAGAAAAAGGTCGTTGAACCTATTTTCCATCCATCGGGCTTTCAATGAGAGGTGTTTGACGAGGACGTCCCTTAAGGTGGTATCGTAAAAGATAGATTTTGCTTCTTGATCTGTTAAGGCCAAACCAAAAGTGATGGGCCCTGTAATCTGGCCTTTGATATATTTTATCTCCTTTCGGTGGCCCTCAGAAGAGAGGTCTTTTAGGATCCGAAGCCCTTTTGCAAAGTCTTCTGTGATTTGAAATGGTTCAAGCTCACCCTCTTCCAGCCTTTGATAAAATTTCTCGATTTCCTTATCAAAACCATGAGAGGTATCCACCCAAACCCTTTGTCCCTTTTCATTCCATCTTAAGGAAGGGAATCCCTCAGAGTATTGAACGACCATCCCTTCCAGAAAAGACCGCTTTGGCAGTTGGGGCCAGAAAGGAATGACAGGGAAGCTTTTTAAGATGAGACGGAAAACCTCTTTCTCATCCTGATGGGGGAAGGTTCCGATTCCAGTAGTAATGAAAGAGTATTGAAATTCCATAGCTTTTCATAAAGCCATTTCATACAAAAAGTCAAGGACATTTTGCCCTGCCCATTATAACCCATTGATTATAGGTATAAAACTCGACCCTTGGACTGGATTTAACTCTGTTTTTATAGCAGGGAGGAAGACGCACTTCCATCGACAAGCTCAGGACACTGAGTCTATTGAGCCGAAGGGTTGACAACGGAAGGTTTGATGATTATTTATTGGGCTGAAATTTTAAAAGAAGGGAGGTCTGTCTTTATGAAGGTGAAGCCACTTCATGATCGGCTCATGGTCCAGAGACTGGAGGAAGAGGAGAAGACAAAAGGAGGAATCATCATCCCTGATACGGCCAAGGAAAAACCGATAGAGGGAAAAGTGATCGCCGTCGGGGCTGGAAGGATCAAGAAGGATGGGACAAAGCTTCCCCTTGAGGTTAAAAAGGGCGATCGGGTCCTCTATGCAAAATATGCAGGAACCGAGATAAAGATTGATGGGGAAGAGTATCTCATGATGAAAGAGGAGGATATCCTCGCCATCATTGAATGATGGATGAATGATGGATGATCAGAAAGGAGGAAATGTTCATGGCAAAAGAATTGAAGTTCGATCAGGAGGCAAGGAATGCGATTCTTGAAGGTATCAATATTTTGGCCGATGCCGTAAAAGTGACCCTGGGACCCAAGGGCAGGAATGTGGTTCTGGAGAAGTCTTTCGGCTCTCCTGTCGTGACCAAGGACGGAGTCACCGTGGCCAAAGAGATTGATCTCGAAGACCATTTTCAGAATATGGGTGCTAAGATGGTAAAAGAGGTGGCCAGCAAAACCTCGGATACCGCCGGCGACGGAACGACTACCGCGACCGTTCTGGCCCAGGCCATCTATCGGGAGGGATATAAGATTGTGGCTGCCGGTGCAAATCCCATGGATCTTAAAAGAGGGATTGACTATTCAGTGGAAGAGGTCGTCAAGGAGTTGAAAAAACTCTCCAAGCCTGTCAAGGAACAGAAAGAGATTTCTCAGGTGGGGACGATCTCTGCCAATAATGATCCGACCATCGGCAACATCATCGCCGAGGCCATGAACAAGGTGGGAAAAGAGGGTGTGATCACGGTGGAAGAGGCCAAGGCGATGGAGACCACCCTCGAGGTCGTTGAAGGGATGCAGTTCGATCGCGGTTATATCTCACCGTACTTTGTGACAGATCCGGAAAAGATGGAGGCCGTACTCGATGATCCTTATATCCTGCTTTTTGAGAAGAAGATCTCCAGCATGAAAGACCTCCTTCCCCTCTTGGAACAGGCGGCGAAAACAGTAAAGCCCATCCTCATCATTGCGGAGGATGTGGAAGGAGAGGCCCTGGCAACACTGGTCGTCAATAAACTGAGGGGGACATTGAAATGTGCGGCGGTCAAAGCCCCTGGTTTTGGAGATAGAAGAAAGGCCATGCTGGAGGATATTGCCGTTTTAACCAATGGCAAGGCGATTTCAGAAGATGTTGGGATTAAACTCGAGAAGATCACTCTGGACGATCTGGGCAGGGCGAAGAAGGTGGTGATCGACAAGGACAATACGACGATTGTCGAGGGAACAGGTAACCCTTCTGCCATCGAAGGCCGGATCAAACAGATTCGTGTTCAGATCGAGGAGACCACCTCCGATTACGACAAGGAAAAACTTCAAGAGCGATTGGCAAAGCTCGCTGGAGGGGTTGCCGTGATCAAGGTAGGCGCAGCCACTGAGACCGAGATGAAGGAGAAGAAGGCTCGGGTAGAGGATGCCCTCAATGCAACCCGGGCAGCAGTGGAGGAAGGAATCGTCCCTGGGGGCGGAGTGGCCTACTTGAGATGTCTGCCCATTTTAAAGAGGGTGAAACTGGAAGGCGATCGACAGACAGGCGTCGAGATAGTTCTGAAGGCCCTGGAAGAACCTATCCGTCAGATTGTTGAGAATGCAGGCATGGAAGGCTCTGTTGTGACGGAAAGGGTAAAACAGGAGAAAGGAGCCTTTGGATTCGATGCCGATAAGGAAGAATACACGGATATGATCGAGGCCGGGATCATCGATCCGACCAAGGTGGTCAGGTTCGCCCTCCAGAATGCAGCCAGTGTGGCTTCTCTGCTGATCACCACAGAAGCGGTGGTGGCTGAGAAACCGAAGAAAGAACCAGCAGCTCCACCGATGCCTCCGGCTTATTGATGAACTCCCTCAGATTTCCCTCTCCCCTTTTGGGGCTGTGTCGTAATCATGATGGAGGGTGGATTCCGCCGGAACAGGCAGTCATGTTCCTCAGCTTTAGAATGCGGTCGTTTAAAGTTATGGGTAATCGGCCTTCTCGGAAATTGGATTCTTTTCATGGGCTTGGAGCCCCGAAGCTGAGCAATGAAAGGTTTCCGCTCTAAAGCCTCGTCACCCGACCACCTGTTCCGTGTTGTAACGGAAATAGTTTCTTCTTAATTATGACACAGTCTCTTTTGGGGAGAGGGAAATCTGACTACCGCAGACAGGTGAAGGGGGATCATCCTCTGATCAATTGGATTTATTAAATGGAGGATTCCCACCCCATTGTATTACCGGAAGATCCGAAGGAGGCCCATAAGGTCTTCAATACCCTTCCTGTGAAGAGTCAGCTCGAAACCGTCCTGCAAGCTCGCGGAAAAGAGCGGCTCCATTTTTTATTCCTTTCGGAACATCCAGAACAGCTGGTTCAGCTTCTTCCGGAGATGGAGGTTTTTTTAACCGTGAAGGAGATCGGGGAGAAGGACAGCCTTCACCTGATCTCGCTCACTACTCCGGAGCAGTTTCAATATCTTCTCGACCTCGATTTCTGGAAAAGGGACCAACTGGATCCGGAGAAGGTCCTTCACTGGATGGAGATTCTGCTCGAATCGGGTGAAAAGAAGGTCATCCAATTTATTCATTCATCGGATCCTGAGTTCATCGCCCTCCTTCTTAAAAAATTTCTTCACGTCACAACCCTTGAGGGGGAACACGTGGAGGTGATGGATCGCCTCTCTCTTTTTACTCTGGATCAATTTTACTTCGTCGATTTTAGGGGCAAGAGGACCAGAGAGGTGTTTGAGCCTTTCTTGAGAATCCTCTATAGGATCGATGGCGAGGGATATCGAAGATTGATGGAATCCATCATGTGTGAAATCGAATCAGAACTCGAAGAGACAGGATATCGCTTGAGAAACGGGCGCCTCAATGACTACGGATTTCCGGATTTTGAAGAGGCTTTGGAGATCTACCGGTTTGTCAACCCCGATTCCCTGAGGAGAGAGGAAAGGCCTCCGCAAGCCATAGGTCCGAGAGAAGGAAAGATAGGAAGTTCCACCTTCTACCTCACCTTCCAGAATGAAGGCCCTTTTCTATCCTACATCCTCTCCGGGACGGATGATCCCGACGAAGAGGATCGAGTGAAGCAAGAATTAGCCTCACTCTGCAATAAAGCAATCGTGGCAGAGGCGATAGATCTTTCCAATATTTCCGCCATGGAGAGGGTAGTAAAAAAGGTTTACCATACTCTGAACCTCGGCCTTCAATACCTGAGCAGGGAAGAGGAGACGAAGGCATTGGAGACCCTTCGATCCCTTTCCATTCAGAAGATATTTCAATGCGGGGTGAGTACGACGCTTCTTTTAAGAAGGAAGGCAGAGTCGATTTTGAAAGGCCCCTGGTTTTCAAACGATCAGGAGAATCTCGTTTTTCTGGATCCTCCTCATCTTGAAAGATTTGAAGGGGTTCTGAAGAAGAGGCCCAGTCTCTATCGAAATGGAAAATTTGAAGACTTTAAGAACCTTCAGGATTTTAAAGAGATAGAGAGTTTTTTAGAGTTAATAGAAGTCGTTGTCAGTACATTGGGACAGAAGTTCAATGTCTATCCTCTAAGGTTAAAGGACCTGAACCTGAGCGGTTGCCATCCAGAGAGATGGCAAGAGATAACGCTCTCCACCATTTTTCTCACTTCTATTGCAAACCAGATCCTCAAGGGAAGGTTTCAATTCGAAGCCATTGAGAAGATTTGCTTGAAAGATCTTTTCCTCCGGGTCTTTGAAAGAGATGGGGAAGGGAAGGGGGTTGTAAGGATGGAGATCAAAAAAGGGTTAAGAGAGTGGCTCGAGTCCATCGAAGGGGATGAGAACAAACGGCAGCATCTCAAAGCCTTTAGTGATTTCTGCCTCGACCTATTCGAAGAGCAATACGGAAGCATTTCTCAGGGAGAGGAGGTCGACCCCCGATATGTCAAGGGCCTCCTCATCCGTTCCTGATAGTCACAAGAATCATTTACCAGATTGTTCGAGGAATTTGAAAAACTCTCCCTTTGTGGATAAGACCAGCCAGTCCTTTTCAGAGAGGGTATTCTTATAAGATTCCATGGTCTTCAGAAATTGATAGAAGTTCCTGGACTCACTGTTCTGATTATAAGCCTTCGCGTAGATTGCGGTCGCCTCGGCATCGGCTTTTCCCTTGATCTCCTGGGCCGTCCGATACGCCTCGGATTCGATCCTTTTCAGATCCCGTTCTTTATCGCCCAGTATTTTAGCTGCCTCTCCCTGGCCTTCTGATCTGAACTTATCTGCAATTCGTTTCCGCTCCGTAATCATCCGTTCGTAAATCTTCTTCTGTACTTCATCCACATAGTTAATCCGTTTAAAACGGAGGTCGAGCAGTTCGATGCCGAGGACTTTCAGCCGGGGGGATGCGGCTTCGATTACTTCTTTCGTCATTTTATCCCGGCCCTGTTCAATTTTTATTTTGATTTCAAAATCAAGGAATTCCCCGATATCCTCGCTGATCTCAAATTTCCGGTTGGTCGAGCGGATAATCTCCACAAGATTATTGTTGGCCACAACGTTCCGGGTTTCCCCATCCAGGATATCATCCAGACGGCTTTGAGCTCCCCGCTCATCCCGTACCCTCTGGAAGAAAAGCAGGGGATCGCTGATTCGCCAGCGGGCATAGGTGTCCACCCAGATAAATCGTTTATCTTTGGTCGGAATCTGATTTGTCGAACCATCCCACTCTAAAAAACGCTTATCGAAGAAGTTGGCTGTTTGAATGATGGGAATTTTAAAATGGATTCCAGGTTCGATGATTGGATCGCCCACGGGTTTTCCGAACTGGGTAAGAATGACCTGCTCGGTTTCGTTCACGACAAAAGCGGAAGAGAGGAGGGCGATCAGTCCCAACACCCCAATTACAATTATTATCCAATAGGATAGCCTATTCATTTTTCTTCCCCTCCTTCTGGAATTGAAACAGAGGCAGGATGCCGGTTGAATCCTTATCCGTAATGAGTTTTCTTCCCATTTTTGGGAGGATCTCATCCATTGTTTCCAGATAAATTCTCTGCCGCGTGACTTCCGGAGCCTTTAGGTATTCCTGGAAGACCGCATTGAATTTAACGGCCTCACCACGGGCCTGGTTCACCCGCTCAATGGCGTATCCCCGGGCCTCCTCGATAATTTTGGCTGCATCCCCTTTGGCCTTAGGAATGATCTTGTTATATTCAGAGCGGGCTTGATTGATCAGCTTTTCCCGCTCCTGCTGTGCTTCGTTGACTTCGTTGAAGGCCGGTTTTACCGGATCGGGTGGGTTGACATCCTGTAGCACGATCTGGTCCACTTTGATCCCGGTTTCATATTGGTCACACAGTTCCTGTAATTTGGTGGTGACGGTATTGGCGATTTCAACCCGACCCACCGTTAATACCTCGTTAATGGAACGGTCACCCACGACCTCCCGCACGATCGCCTCATTCATATCCCGAAAGGTCTTGATCGCATTTCTGACCTTGAACAAGAATTTGTAAGGATCTGAAATCCTGAACTGAACGATCCATTCCACATCAGCAGCATTCAGATCGCCGGTCAACATCAGCGATTCCTCCCGAAAAGCTCGCGGATCATAGGTGGTGCGGATACCAGCGGCTTTAGTTCTAAAACCGAACTCTTCTTTTAATTGACGTTCAATAGGAACTTTTTTTACGGTCTCAATGCCAAAAGGCAGTTTAAAATTTAACCCAGGGGAGACGGTCCGTGTAAATTTCCCAAAGCGCTGAATCACCCCAACCTCTTCAGGATTCACAGTAAAAACCGACGAAGCTAAAAAAATGATCACTATGAGACCGATCACAACGAATCGAATGGTCCTCATCGGGATATGGGGGGGACGGAGTTTCGGAAATTCAAATGATATTTCTCGATCCATGAAAGGCTCCTCTCTTTCGATGATACGAAATTGGCTATATAAAAAATTTTAGAAAGAAAAGGGCCTTTCTGTCAAGGGAAATGATTTTCATGATATCTTAAGGTCTCGATGAAACATAACATTAAGTCTAAGGGAGTTTTTTGAAGATCCCATGCATTGGTTGACCTTTGGAAGGCCTAAAGACTATAATGGTTTAATATTTTCAAGAGAAAGGAGGATCGTTTATGAGAACCATGCTTTTATTTATTTTAATTCTTATCTCTACTTTCCTCAGCCCCTCACCCATGATCGGAGCCGAAACCAAAATCACCTTCTGGACCACGGAGGTCGAGAAAGACCGAATGGAGATCCAGAGAGAGATTGCCAATATGTTTACTCAAAGGACCGGAATCCGTGTTCAGGTCATTCCTGTAGAGGAAAATCTCCTGGCCGAGAGGGTCACTGCCGCCTATGCAGCGAGATCCCTTCCTGATGTGATCTTTCATCCTATCGACTTCACGATCGGATGGGCAGAGGCAGGCATTCTCGATCCTCAATCTGCCACAGAGGTAGTGAGTCAACTGGGTGTCGAAACGTTCGGAAAGGGGCCTTTGAATCTTGCCCGGTTTCAAAACGGTCATGCAGCGGTCCCCATTGATGGTTGGGGCCAACTCCTCCTCTACCGGAAAGACCTCTTTAGTGAAAAAGGACTTCCGGTGCCGGACCGCTGGGATAACATCTTCAAGGCAGCCCAGGCCCTTCACCAACCGCCTTTGATCTGGGGCTTCGAAGTAGCCACCGACCCCGGACAGATCTACACCCAGCAGGTTTTTGAACACGTTGCCCTGTCAAATGGTATCCGGTTAATCGACTCATCCGGTAAGGTTCATCTGGACACCCCTGAAATGGTACAGACCCTCGAATTCTACAAATCCCTCGCTCGTTTTACGCCCCCTGGGAACATTTACTGGCTCCACACCCGGATGGACTATCTGTCCGGTCGGGCGGCCATGATCATCTGGTCACCCTTCATCTTGGACGAGCTTTCAGGACTTCGCCGGGATCAACCCGTTGTCCCGGATATTGCCAAAGGGAAGCCCGGTTTTTTGGCCAAGAATACCGGTTTTGTGACAGTCATCCATGGACCTAAGGGAACTGCCCAATACGGACAGGTGAACTATCTCGGGATCACACGAGATGCCGATAAGCCCTCAGCCAAACGGTGGATCGAGTTTCTGCTCACAGAGGGATACCTGAGATGGTTGGGGATGGCGGCAGAGGGTAAGTTGCCTGTACGCAAGGGGACCCTGGAGGAGCCAAACCGATTCATTAACGGTTGGATGGAACTTGAGTTCGGGGTAACCACTCGGGCTAAGATCTCGGAATTTTACGGGATGGACGTGGTAAAATCCATTATTGCTGGGGTGGATGGCTTCAATCGATGGGGATTTGCTGAGGGAAAGGGAGCGCTTGTCTCCAAGATCTATGGAACAAAGATGATTCCGGAAATTTTGAAACGATTCCTCGATGGAGAACTGGACGCAAAGAGGGCTGCCCGGATGATGGACGAACGGGTGAAGGCGCTTGAAGGAGGAGCCCGATAAAACAGGAACTGGTATGAGCCCCCAAATTTCTACACTCTTTGATTTTGATAAGGAGTCTCGACTGGCCTTCTGGATGCTGGCCCCCACCTTTGCAGTCGTTCTGGCGTTTGTCCTCTTCCCGGTCATCTGGAACCTCTGGCTCAGTCTCAAGCCCGTCTCCCTGCGGGATCTTCGAGGGATCTCTCTTTTTCAATTCAATCTCACCATGGAAAATTTCCAAAAGGTCTTCACCGACCCGGAATTTCTTCCAATCCTTCTGACCACGTTGATCTATACCTTTGGAGGAAGTGTTCTCTCCATTCTTCTTGGATTGATGGCTGCCCTTCTCGTCCATCAGGAATTCACCGGCAGAAGTTTCCTGAGGGGACTTTTCATCTCTCCCTATATCGCTCCGGTGGTGGCGGTCACCTTCACATGGAGTTTTATCCTGGACCCTCAACTGGGTTTTTTTAACTGGTTTGCCCTGGAGAAGGGGCTTCTCAATCAGCCGATCCCGTTTCTATCCCAACGATGGTTGGAGCTGAACTTCTTCGGAGTCCTCTTCCGGATCCCGCTGGCGCTTACCTCGGTAATCCTTTTCGAGGGATGGCGTTACTTTCCCTTTGCCTTCCTCTTCATCCTCGCAAGGCTCCAGGCCATTCCGGAGGACCTCTACCAGGCCGCATCGGTGGACGGGGCAAGTCCGTTTCAGCGGTTTTATTACATTACCTTGCCGCAGCTCTCAACGGTTCTCTCCACTCTCTTCCTTTTCAGGTTCATCTGGACTATCAACAAGTTTGACGATATCTTTCTCCTCACCAGGGGACAGGCGGGGACAAAGGTTCTGACCATCAAGGTCTATGATTATGCTTTTGGGGAATTCAATATCGGGGCGAGTTCAGCCGTGGCCATGGTGCTCTTTGGAATTCTCTCCATCTTTCTATTTGTCTACTTTCGCTGGATTGCCAAAGAGGCTTGATCGACTCAAAGGAAGGATTACGTAAGGGTGAAATCAGAAATCATTGTATATCAAGGGGGAGATGTCAAGGATGAGTCGTGAGCGTCTGGAGAGGGCCATTATCAAAATTCTCAGGGTGGGTGGAATCCTCTTCTTCATCGTCATGGTGGCCTTCCCTTTCTACTGGATGATCGTCTCCTCCTTCAGGTCTCTGGAGGAGATTCTCGTGAATCCCTCCAACCTCGGGCTAAACATTCGCCAGATCGATTTTCGCGCCTATTACGAAGTCCTCTTTGAGCACGGTTTTTTGCAATACATCTCCAACAGTTTTTATGTCTCCATTTCCACCGTGATCTTCTCCGTGACCCTGGCCACCGTGGGAGGATACGCGGTCACCCGGCTCCGGTTTCGCGGCCGTGCCTTCATGTCCTACAGCATTCTGATCATCTACATGTTTCCTGCCATTGTGATGGTGATCCCTCTCTATGTCGTCTTTTCAAAGATGGGATGGAGGGATTCGATCCACATCCTCATCCTCGTCTATCTGGCCCAGACGCTTCCTGTGGCCCTCTATATGCTCAGGAGCTACTTCCAGAATCTTCCCTCTGAGATAGAGTCCGCGGGACTGATCGACGGATGCAGCCGTTTCGGCGTGATCTGGCGGATCGTCATTCCCCTTTCCGCACCTGCCCTGGCCAGTGTGGCCCTTTATACTTTTATGATCGCCTGGAATGAGTTTCTTTTCGCCTTCATGTTTCTCGATACCCCTGAAAAATTTACCCTTTCCAGGGGAGTGGTCCAGCTTGCCGGAAGCGTCCACCTTTCCAAACAACTCGTCATGGCCGCATCGGTCATGGTGACCGTCCCCATCCTAGTTCTTTTTCTCTTTTTCGAACGCCACCTCGTTCGCGGTTTGACGGCGGGTGCGATGAAGGGTTAAGTCGATAAAACAACGGGACGCCAACACCCGTAGTGATCGATGAAGTCCAGAGGGCGCCTGATTTAATACGAGCTATCAAGAGGGTAGTCGATTAATCAAGCCGAGGGCAAGGGTTTTGTTCGTACCGCCAAACTTATCTGGAAAGAGATCTTTTGAACATAAAATCGATTGAGAATATCCCAGATTTCAATCGCCTTTTCAGCCTCGTAGCTTTTCGGACAGGAAGGCTCATCAACCTCTCTGACTTATCTCGAGAAACAGGGATACCCTTCACAACTCTTCGTCGATAGATAGATGAATCTATTGGAGGTCACCTATCAAATATTTTTGCTACGGCCTTACTTTACTCATATCGGGCTATTTGACAAAGCATTTAAAATCAATTAATATTTAGCCTAATTTAATTTGGAGGCGTCTGATGTATGCAGTGGTGAAGACAGGAGGAAAGGATTATCGGATCTCCAAAGGGGACATCATCCGGGTGGAGAAGTTGGATGGTAGAGTAGGAGATCAAGTGGCGTTAAAAGATGTCTTGATGGTATCTCAGAAAGACCAGGTCCAATTCGGAACTCCCACTCTGACCAATGCTGTGATCATGGGTGAGATCGTCCAGGAGATCAAAGGGAGAAAGGTCCTGACTTATAAAATGAAAAAGAGGAAGAATTACCGTCGCTTCAAAGGACATCGACAGACGTACATGTATCTTAAGGTCAATGATATTCAACTGACCTAATACGAATCAATAATCCCCCCCTCGCCCCCCTTTAGCAAAGGGAAGGTGTGAAAAAATTGTAAAATGGGTAAAAAATTAATTGACATAGCCATATGACTATGATATCCTCTTCTCAACATTTTTGGGAGGAGGCGCTTTCCATGGGATACCTGACCAAAGTCCA